>JAAYDK010000264.1 GCA_012729295.1 Spirochaetales bacterium
AACCAGCATCGAGGAAACAGGAGATTCCGGAGCTTCTGCCGTTGGGAAAAATGAAGCCAGCGAGAGACAACTGAAGCTAAGCAACGAAAGAAGCGAAACCAGTATCAGTGTGCTTACTTTTCTCATATATACCCCTCTTTGATATCGATATTTTTATGCTACCTGTTCAAGTACACGAAGTCAAAACAAAATTCAAAAAAATGTCATAATCGTATGATATGAAATAGAAGCATCCATCATTGCTTGTTCATAAGCGATGCTTGCCGCTAGTACTTCCATTTGAGCTGCTAATACCTCTGATTCTTCTCCGTACCCGGCAACAAAGACTGTTTGCTTAATCTTTAGAGCTTCATTTAGCATATCGATTTGGGCTGTTTGCCATTCGGCAGTTGCCAAAGCCAGTTTCAGAGCTGCAAACTTTTCTGCAACCGTCTGTCGTATCGTATCGAGAGCTGCTTTTGATTCGGTATCTGCACTCTCCTGAGTAGATATGGCACGCCGTAAAGCCCTGAGTGAAGACCCTCCGTCCCATACCATTGATTGTAATCCGATTGAAATCGTTAACGAATAATCGTTTTGCCGGTACCAGTCGGTTTCGATAAACGGAAAACGGGAACCCCCGTAACCGATATTGGCTACCAAGGCGAAATCTGGCTTCCAACTCAGTGACGCTTTCGATACATCGGCATTCAGTGCTGCCGCCTGCTCAAGTTGTCTCAGAGCGGCAACCGACGGTTGCTCGATGAATAGCGCATGACCGAGAATATCCTGTTCGTCTTTTTCGGCTAGTTTCTCAAACTTTTTAACGTCGATGGTATGGGTAATGTGTTTCGTTTGCAAATCAGAGATGCCAGTCATGGTTTGCAAAGATAACAATGCTTTTTTCAATTCATACGTAGTATTGGCTAAAGCTACGTCTAGCTGCGAACGTTGAACGATTGCCTTCTGCACGTCAAGCTTAAGTACGAGACCGCTCATAAAGGCTTCTTCTGTAAGCCTTACCAATCTGTCCGCTACATAAAGCTGTTCTTCCAATAGTGTTTTTATTGCCTCGAGACGAATCACAGCATCGACATACATCGCCAGTTGAGTACTCAGACGTTTACGCTGATCGACAAGCTGAAGGCTTTTCGCATCTGATACTGCCTGGGCAAGTTTGATTGCGTTGTTTATTTTCCCCCAGGTAAAGATCGGTTGTGTCAGTTCGGCTGTGAACTGGTATTGTATTGGTTCCAATCCTTCATAGATCGTCAGATAACCACCACTAGCGGTTGGACTTGTACCTGACGGCCAATCATAGAGCGCCAATAGCGCATCCGGATCGAGGACCACCGCGTTACTTAATGTATTGTCGATATAGGAGGCAGAAGCCTGCACCTTCACTGTCGGCCAGCGCTGCCATTTGGCATCTTTGACATCGAGCGTGCTCCTTTGCAACTCAAGCTCCATCTTCCTTAATTCGTTATTATTTTTAAACATAGATTGTTCAAGATCTGCCAACGTATAGCTGTCTGCGGCAAATGCTATAAACGAGGCACAGATAAGAGTAGCCGATAGGAGCATAATCCACCGTTTCATGGTCTGCCTCACGGTAGGTCGCCAACAGCTAATGTCGCGGTAGTGTTGATTATGCCTAAGGATGTAGGCGACGAGCTGTCGCTTCGGATAGTGAATTCGCTGTAATAATCGCCAACGCCCATCGCTTTTGCTCCGGCAACGCTTATGTTGTCGATTACGATTACCACCTGCTTTTCGGCGTAGGTCTTTGTGTAGGTAGCATCATTCCACGTGTATCCCTGACCGAGATTGTCGAAAAGTCCGTGACGAATCAGACTCCCATTGCTTCCGTCTCCCAGGGCATAGGTGATTTGCCCTGCGTTGGCGTGGTCGATGTGTACCACTTTGTTGTTAATATCTCGTTCACACAGCCAGACGGTAACACCGTCATCAGTAGATACCAATAAATTTTCTTTTCCCGCTGTAACATCATAATCAATCTGCCCGCTAAGCGAAGGGAATGTCAGACGCGTAGGCTTCATATACAGTTCGATTACGTTGGTCTGTTCAGATATATCGAATGACGGAAGCGCATTGGTTACCGTTCCTAACAGAGTTCCTTCTTCGTCACACTGGATGTAGGTAGAATTGTTTAAGTGGGATTGCACCGATGCAGTGGGATTGGCCAGAGCGATCGGGTAAGAAACTACCATCGTCCCCGCTCCGGTTATCGTGGCTGTTTTTACAATTGTCTCGGCCCCGTTTTGTACCGTTACCTCGATGTCCATCGCTTCGGTCAGCAATGTGCCTGATGCAGCATCACGCACCTGAATATTCAGCGTTGCAATGCGGTTGATTTTTGAAAACGATTCATTGACAATCGAGTTGTTAGTACTGTCGCTGGTTATCCATACCGCCTTGATATTTTTATGTAAGCCATAATCTTTGTGGTAGAAAATGAGAAACAGTTCGCGATAATCGGCTGTTTTCCCGAACTGGGGCATGGTAGACTCCCAGATAATCTTATTAATGGTAAACGAGCCGTCGGATGCGGTACTCGTTCTTGCTACATACGCCGAAGAAGCGTCCGGACTGAATGTGCTACCTGGCGTCCATGAGCTGAAATCGGTGTTTCTCGCCGATTCACTGGTGTAGGCGTAGACTTCCATATTCTCGATACCCGCATCGGTATCGGCGTCGTAGACACTTCCGCTTAAACCGGCCTTGAACACGGCAGAACACCCGCTGACAAGTACCATGATGCTCCCTAGTATGATGATATTGCGTATGATGTGTTTCATGATTCAGAACCTCCGTGAGAATTTACCTCGTTCTTTTGTGTCCTCTTTATGATTCGTCTCTGTTCTACCGAGTTGTATAGAACGGGAACGAGAACCAGTGTAATCAGCATCGATGTAAGCAATCCTCCAACAATCGCCTGACCAAGAGGAGCGTAGATTTCCGACCCCGTTCCTGCTGAAAGGGCCATCGGTGCAACGCCGAAGATAGTTGTGAGACTTGTCATGAGAATCGGTTGGATACGGCTGGCAGATCCCTCTATGATCGATGTTTTCAGAATTGCCAGCTGTGTCTGCCTATCATGGCGCTCTTCACCGTAACGAGTACGTAACTGATTGATATAATCGATTAGGATGATGGCATTGTTTACCACGATTCCTCCGAGGGAGATAACTCCTACAGCAGCAAGTAGCGAAATAGTCGATCCGAATAAAAGCAGACCAATGACTACACCGATAAGGCAGAACGGAATCGAAACCATAACGATCAACGGTTGCCGGAACCGTTCGAACTGGATAACCATGACCATATATACCAAGAAAATACCAATCGCGAGTGCCCAAATCAGCGGTCCTAGAGAATCTCCGATTAGTTCGATGATTCCCCCGCTTTTAACCTTGATACCGGAAGGCAGTGGATGCGATGCTACATACTCGTTCATACGGCCATATACTCCGGAAGCATCCTCGCTGACCAGAGTCGCTGATATGGTAATGGTTTTCGCCCGCTCGCTGTGGTTGATTTGAGAGACCGAACGTTCTAAACGCACCTGCGCGATATCGGCAAGTGAGACCGATTCTTTGGTTACCGTCGGAATTGAGATAGAAGCAAATGCTTCCTGGGTAAGCGGGGTGTCGGCGATGTCGGACTTGAGTTTGATGTCGTAGCGTTCCCCTTGGGAAGTATAGAAAGTACCGATGTCGATACCTCTGAATAATACTGCGGTGGTGAGAGCTGCCTCGTAAGGGGATACTCCCACTGACCCCATTACATCGTGAACAGCATCGATAATCAGCGTTTCGCTATCGAAATCGGTATCGAGCCGAACTGAAACGACATCCTGGTCATTTGTCAAAACCTGTTCGATCTGAGAAGCATACCCGTGCAGCTGTTCGAGATTTTCTCCGGCGAGTGTCAAGGCATATCCACCACCGCCGGATACAAAGGCGAGTAGCTTGTCATAGCCACCGTTGGTTATGTTGATTCTCGCTCCGGGGATGGTCGTGCTGAGTTCCTGCTGAAGCAGCAGCATGATTTCGTGTACCGAACGTTCTCGTTTTGCTCGGTCGACTAACACGACCTTCATATAAGCGTTCTCAGCCGAGCTGAATCCATACCCCGAGCTTTGTCCCGAATAGAGGATAACCGATTCGATTTCACTTACAAGGGACCTAACGAGTGCTTCACCCTGACGGGCTTTTACCCGTGTTTCATCAAGTGTGGTGCCGCGTGCGAATTCCATATCGATATAGAAATCCCCATTATCTGTGGACGGCAGAAAGGTGAAACCGAGCATGGATACAGCGAACACAGTCAGTGCTAAAATACCGATCGCCCCAGTAATGACGAATCGTGGGTAGGCCAGGGCCTTTACGAGCAGCGTCTTGTACTGGTGCTCCAGAACTGCCATCGGTTTGGAAGCCAGACTGCGCTTGTGTCGAACTGTGCGAAACCGTTTGTAAACGATGTTCGTTAAAAACGGAACCACGGTAATCGCGACGAGCAGCGATGCAAGCAATGCAAGAATAAGCGTTACCCCCACGTCGCGAATGATAAGGCCGACGATTCCCCCTAGGAGTGCAATCGGTAAAAATACTGCGAGTGTGGTTGTGGTAGAGGCTACGATTGCACCTCCGACTTCATCAGCTCCGGCAATGATGGATTGCTGGATTTCATCATTGTTCTTGCTAAGATGACGAAACACTTGTTCGAGCATGACAATCGATCCGTCGACTACCATCCCGAGCGCCACGACAATTCCCGATAGACTCAGGAGGTTGACGGACAAGCCGACAAGCCGCATGCCGATGAGCGTAAAAAGAATGCTCAAGGGTATCGATACAAAGATAATCAGCGTAGAACGGGGATCTCGTAGAAACAAGAAAATCGTAATAACTGCCATCAATACACCAAGAAGGCCTGATGTAATTACGGTACGGAGAGCCGTCCCGATATTCCGACTGTCGTCTGATAAAATCGTACAACTGATTGCATGATCCGTTCTTTGTTCGATTTCTGTGATAACCTGCTTTATTGCTCGTACGATGTTGAGCGTATTGCCGTCCGATCGTTTAGTTACAGAAATCGTTACCAGCGATTGTCCGTTTGAATCGACATAATAACCGTTATCGACATAACCGAGTCGAACCGACGCTACATCTTCCAGACGTATGACTGCACCGTTTTGATCGGCACCGATCGGTAGCGATGCAATATCTTGTATCGACTCGAACGAACCGTCGAACCGTACGTCGGTCCGTTTGCCCTGCCAGAGTCCTTTTCCAACCGGTAGTCGTACATTCGATACGGATAATGCCTGTTGTACCTGCAGCACGGATATATTGGTTGCCTGCAGTTTTTCCACGTGTAGTGTTATCTGTAGTTCCAACTGCCCCGCACCTTCGATCGTTACATTTGCAACTCCCGGAATTTGGGTTATTAGAGGAACAACTTCTTGATTGAGATAACTTGTAAGATTTCCGATATCCTGGCCGCCTTCGACGGAAAAGATAAACACGGGAAGCATGGTCGCTCCTCCTACGATAGCTGTCGGTTCTCCCTGCAGTCCATCGGGAAGCGATTCTTGTAAGCGCCTGATTCTGTCGCGAATCTCAGGCAGCATGTCATACGGGTCGACCTTATCGCGGAACGTGATCGTAATCCAGCTGAATGAATCGTAACTACTCGAATCGATTGCCTTAAAATCGGGTAACGTGACAAATTCTTCTTCCAGGATGTCGGTAACGTCGTGTTCGACATCGTATGCACCTGAACCGGGATATATCGAGATAACTTCTACAGTCGGTAACGATATGTCGCCCATAAATTCGATATTCAATCCGAAAAAACTATAGACGCCGAACGCACACAATGCTATGAGGAGCATGCCGATAATCGCAGGGTGTGTTACTGCGAAATGTGAAATCCGCATCGATTACTCCTTGCGGCGGCCTGCGACCGTTACCCGCTGGCCGTCTAAAATCCTGTGCTGTCCTTCGACGACGAATAACATGTTGCGATAGGCATCAGGGACGATAAAGACTTCATCGTTCTCATCGACGGTTTCTAATGCAATCCAACGAACCTGTTCGGAATCGGAATCGTAGATGTATGCATTTCCATCGATGGTGCGGTCCTTTTGCCATAAGAGCGGTACATCGAGGATCGACTGATACACTAATCGTACCTGAACGTGCATGCCGGGTTTGAAATCATGTTGGTTTTCGAGCAGTTTGCAACGAACGGTAAAGGTTTTCGACTGAGGCTGAATGTACGAACCGATTGTCTCTACCGATGCCTCCGAGACGATTAGTTCAGACTCTCCAGGGCCGGTCAGTCCCGTAAACGCTGATCTTTTTACTAATGCGGAAAGGTCTGTCTTATACTTTTCAATGATGTCGTAGTAGCGTTCCGGGACATCCAGATTCACGACCAGGTTATCTAGATTTGCGATAACGAGAAGCGGTTGCTGATTGGATGCAACATTACCGACAGCTGTCGGAGCCTGGATTACCGTTCCCGCCACAGGAGCTTTCACCGTAGCATAATCCAACTGTAATTGAGCTAATTCCCATTGAGCTTTAGACGCATCACGCTGGGCTAACGCTTGCTCGTAGTTCTGCTGTGTCGTAGCTTTTGCCTCATACAAACGTTGAATCCGATCGAACGTACTTTGCGCTACTGTATAGGCAGCCTGGGCTTGTACAAGTTGCTGTCGGTACGCCTGAGGATCTATAAGCGCGATCGTTTCTCCTTCTTCAATCAAATCGCCTTCTTTTAGCGGATATGATTGGATGGTTCCGGAAACGAAGGGGAAGACCGGAATAAGAGCTTCGGCTTCAATGGTTCCCGATACGGTAAGGCTTTTTTCCAACGTACCGGTAAACGGATTTGCCAACACGACCGCCGGCGGTGGCTCGTTATAGACTGTCGTATCTCTGTTGGCAAACAGCGCATATGCTCCGAATCCGAGAGCAGCTAACACTAGCATCAGGATGCAATAGCGTATGATGAGCGAAAATCGGCGATTCACCACATATTCTCCTTGAAGATAGTGTAATCGATAATGCATTGATTTGAAAGATTCGGTCTTCGGATTCGAAGCTCAGGAGCTTGCCCTTCTGGGGCGTTCGGGATATCCGCTGATATCTCTGATTTCTTCATATAAGTGATGCAATGAACGATACATCTTTTTATACACCCTACGATACAACTCTTCGTAGAGATTGCAGTTGCTTTTAACCGGTTCGAAGACTGTCATCTTTCCGGCCATTGCGAGCGAAGCAATCGGAATCGAATCATACCACCCAAGTGCCGAAGCTGCACACATTGCAGCGCCAAGACCGCTCGACTCGAATGTCGAGCCGCGTTCGATCGGGATTTTCATAACGTCTGCAGAAATCTTGCAGATCGAGTCGCTCTGGCTAGCTCCTCCCGAGACTCGCAATGATGTTACCTTTTGGCCGCTTCGTTTTTGAATGGCTTCAAGACCTTCGCGCAAGCCGAATGCAAGACCTTCGATGATTGACCGGTACACATGGGCACGCTCGTGAACGTCGCCGAATCCGATGATTGCGCCTTTTGCAGAGGGCTGTTTCAATCCTGCGGTCCAATATGGCTGCATGACCAGTCCGTGAGCTCCGCACGGTGTTTGTTCGAGCAGCGTGTCCAACATCTTTTCGGCAGGGAGGCCCCGCTTGGCAGCTTCGAGCACTTCCTTGTAGGCAAACTGGTTTTTAAACCATGATATCATCCAGTATCCTCTGAATATCTCGACTTCCGGGTTATATCGGCCCGGGATAGGAGCAGGATAGGCGGGCATGAATCTTAGTGGTTCGATGTAACGCTCGGTCGTTGTCTGCACGGTGGCGGTCGTTCCGAACGAGAGTGCCGCGCGGCTGCTGTCTATAACTGCACAGCCAAGCGTTTCACAGCCTTTATCACTTCCTGCGGCTATTACCGGCAATCCTGCCGGCAAGCCAGTTTCGGTAGCGGCTTTTTCAGTAATGGTGCCGATTTGTTTTCCCGATTCTACTAAGGTTGAAAGCTTTTCAGGTTCGACGAAAAACATACGGGCATTCAAATGACCGGCACGAGCCCAGCACTGGTTTCGGTAATCGAAGGGAATATGACCGATTTGAGAAGCAATCGCATCGGCATATTCAGAAGTTAGCCTATGATTCAGATACCCGGAAACTTGTACGAAGTGTCGGGTCTTCGACCAGATTTCTGCTTCGTTTTGGCGAATCCAGTTACAAGCGGCGGCTTCCTGAGTACGCAGAATCGATTCTTCCATCCCTATGACGCGATATCCTAGTCTCGAAACGTTGCGGGGGATATAGGGGGCATGAGCTTTTCGAGTGTCCATCCATAAAATAGCCGGTCGCAACGGTTCGTCCTTATCGTCGAGGCATATCATCGAATCACGCTGTGATGTTACGGTTACCGCGACTATTCGTTTGAACACTTCACTATTGTTTGCCAAACGCGAGCAGGCAAGAATGAGAGCGCGGTACCAGATTCCGGGATCCTGTTCAGCCCATCCGGGATGCACACTTACATACGGCTGATATTCGATTTTTTCTTTGGCGATAAGTTCGCCGTACGGATTAAAAGCCAAGGCCCGCAGGCTTTGTGTTCCACAATCTATTGCTAGTACGAGATCTTCTTGCCTTTTCATCCTCAATCCTTGTGCAATTGAAAGTTTCGAAGTGTATAACGAGTGTAGCACCGATTACCTTCGCAAGCGACTAGAACTTGTTCCGTCCAAGGATTTTTAATGCGAGCGGTATCAGTTTTTCAGTAAGCCAGAAGCACGACAGAGGAATGTTCAGCAAGTCATCGTCGAGTTTTACATTCAGCATCGAATATCGTAAGGCGATCGGCGGCTGATATTTCTGACGATAGACTGCCAGCGAATGAGATTTGACATTCGTCGATGTTTTTACCTCGATGGGGATTAACGTATTGTTGATGTCGGCGATGAAATCTACTTCGGCAGTATTTCCTTCGTTCCAGAAAAAGAGCGGTATGCCGAGAGAAGACAACGATGTGAGCACAAAGGCCTCGGTCAGGATTCCGCGAAACCGTCCGAGTTTCGGATTGCCGCTCGTGACATCGGCATGATCCAGAGCCGCCATCCGTCTATATAATCCCGTGTCGACCGGATAGATTTTTTGCCTGCTCATCACGATAAAATCCCGATACGGCATTTTGATGTGTTCGATGGGGTGAAGCGAGATGACCAAGGCTTGTTTTGCCAGTGCATCCATAAGATGTTCGACCACCCATCGCGGGACAGCATTTCTCGGTCTCAAAGGTGCATCAAACGTACGTTCTCTGGCAAATTGTGCAGCTGTTTCTTTCCACATCCGTTGGAAAGATGCTGTGTTTTGCAATGATTCCGGTAGAATACTTTCCAGAACCTCATCGAGTTTTTTGTCTACCATCGAAAGATCTCGAGTGCGACACCAACAGTCGACAACCTCTTTGATTCCTCCGATGGTAAGATAAAGCCCTAATGCCTCTTCGAGCGGCTTCAGTATATGATCCGCAATAGCATCGATTCGGTCGACATCTTGAAGAGGCTTGACGAGGTGTTCTTGACCGCACGCATTGAGAAACTGAATGAAGTCAAGATGTTCGTACACTAGAGCTGTTCCGCCTTTGCTCGAAATACGTACGGCAGGATGCCGCCGTTACGGTAATAGGCGATCTCGATTGCAGAGTCGAGGCGACAGAGCACCGGAAAAGTTTGTACCGAGCCATTGTCGGATGTTGCTTTGACAGTCAGAGATTGTCCCGGAGAGAGCTGTTTCGGTAATTCGATATCAAACGTTTCATAACCGGTTAAAGCCAGGTTTTCTCGAGAATCCTGGCCGATAAACTGTAGCGGGAGAATTCCCATCCCAACCAGATTACTGCGATGGATGCGTTCGAACGATTGTGCGATGACCGCTCTGATTCCCAACAGCTTCGGGCCTTTGGCAGCCCAGTCTCGCGAAGAACCGGTGCCGTATTCTTTCCCGGCAATAATGATGCAAGGGATATTCCTCTTTGCATACTCCATTGCTGCGTCATAGACGTGTAACAGGTTCCCGTCGCGTTCCATTCGGGTAAAACCACCTACCTGCGGGTGGCTAAGCAGTTGTTTGATTCTAATATTTGCAAACGTTCCACGGACCATGACCTCGTGGTTTCCACGCCTCGAACCATACGAATTGAAATCGGCCTGCTCTACTCCTTTTTCTAAAAGATACCGTCCGGCGGGGTAGCTTGGATCTATGGAACCGGCGGGACTGATATGGTCGGTGGTTACCGAATCAGCCATCACCAGCAAAGCCCGGGCTTGTCTGATCGATTGAATATCCCGGCAGTCCTGATGCAGAGGACCGATAAAGGGCGGACGGGCAATGTACGTCGAATCGCTTTGCCAGGCATAGGTAGCGCCTTGGGGAGTTTCTAAATTCTGCCATCGTTCGTCTCCGCGGAATATGTCGGTATAGCGAGAGACAAACGACGCCGTTCGTACCGAAGCAGCCTCTACCGGTTTCAATTCCTCTTCGGTCGGCCAAATATCACGCAAGTATACTGGATTCCCATTCGGGTCGCAGCCCAAAGCTTCTTGCGAGAAATCGATGTCCATGCGGCCTGCGATTGCATAGGCGACCACAAGTGG
>JAAYDK010000430.1 GCA_012729295.1 Spirochaetales bacterium
GCGATTGCGCAACGCAGTCGAAGGAATCCCTTCTGTTCTGAGGCGCAAATACCGGGGCGACGAGATGCCGGCCAGGGGATACGTGCGCTCAAAACTGTGGTATTTTCTGAAAGTGGGAGCCATAAACCCTGGATTCTCGGAACTCATAACGAGGCAGGCAGCCCAGTGCCAAGCTTGGTGTATAGCTCCTTCTGCTGATCCAGAATTTCACCGACGCGCAGGGCATGGCCAGGAGACAGGAAACATTCAATGACATCCAGTTTGTCGAGCAATTGCTGCATCGTATAGTCTTTATACAGACCCTGATCCTGCATCTTCTTGTTGATATATGAGATTAGGATCAATGCTACGAACTCAACGAACAGCTTGCCATCCAGATTACGCTCAGAAGATACCAGAAGACGGCGCAGGTTCAGGCGTTCTTTGATATTGCCAAACGCTTTTTCAACGACATCTTTCATCCGATAGAGCCTAAGGGCCGTGAAGGCATCCATTTTTTCGTTGGTTAGCAGCGTAAAGAAACCAAAATAGCGCTTTGCTTCGCTGATCGCATCATTATTTACGGTCACCTGCGACCCCCGTTTGGGTGTACGCTTGACAGTGAAGAACTTCTGGTAGTCCTTCTCGTGTTTTTCGTTCGTCTGACCGGAAATCAGTTCGTGGTAGTATTTGGCAATCATGATGTCAAAATTGCGCTCATCCTCGGCTCCTTTGTCGATGTTATAGTACAGATGCAGATAGATTCTGCGTGTCCCTTTCAGGACACCGCCCTTGTTTGGCCGCTCCTCGGTATAGGGCCAGTCTGTAAGAACGGTAAAGCCATAGGTATCCAGTGCCGGATCGTAGTTCTGGAACTGCCGGATCGAATCATAGACAAGATCCAGTTGTTTTCTGACAAAGGTCAAAGAGAGCCGGACGCCCACGAGAAACTTCAGATGTTCCTTGTATAAGCCGTTGATATTGGCTTCGCTGTAGAAACCACGATCCATAACCAGCTTTATTTTGCCCAAACCCAGGACATCCAGGTCGGCCAGCAAGGTCTTGACGGTTTTGACATCGGGTATGTTTCCTGCGAGCTTACGGTAGTAAAAAGGCAATCCGGACGCTTCGCCGAACACAAGCAGCAGATTGAGCTGCGCAAGACGATCGTGTTCTTTGTTATTGCCGTACTGTATCTGTTTGAGCGTATCCGAATAACTGGAAATACTGGTGCTGTCATAAGCCCAATATTCCTGTTCGATGCGCCGTTTGCCCTGCAGTCGGAAAAATTTCGCAACGGCTTCGTCTGTAATGGATGCAAACAACTCACTGCTCCGCGGTGACGGGATATCTTTGCCATAGGGATGGTGATGAATCATCCCCCATTTTTCAAACCGATAGAGCGGATTATTGTTTTCAAGAATCAGGTAGTAGGCGATTGAGAGTATCTGCTTGTAATCACGGGGAAAACAGGCTTCTAAATCGTTTGTCAGATGGAGGGTCTCGCTGATTCTGTCCAAAAGCCAGGTAGCGCCGTAATAGAGATGCCTGGTCTGCGTCCAGGATACGGGCCCCTGTTTGACCTTTTGCAGCTCGTCCTTTGCCTGCTGTTTATCCTTACGGCACCGTCCATCCGTTGGCACAATTTCACCCGTAGCTTCATCCAATCGCCCGATAAGCGTGCGCTTGGATCTGGATTGCTTCTTTTCCTTGTCCCACCAGGCTTGTGATTCATAGGCATACGTGATTCCTGAGCGTTTATCTTTTTGAAAGACAGTCGTCATGGACACATCGTCGAGTAGACAGCTCGACACTCCTTTCATTGTATAAGTTTACAATGTGAAGGGATGTCGCTGCCCCTCACAGAACCGGACATGCGGTTTTCCCGCATCCGGCTCTTCAGACCGTCTTCGGTTGCCAGTGCCATATGTCCTTGGTCAGTCTCGGTTTGGGAACATAGAAGTTCCATA
>JAAYDK010000406.1 GCA_012729295.1 Spirochaetales bacterium
AGCCATCATGTACCAGGAAATCGGCTCGTACTAACCTTGTTATCAAGAGAAATATAAGATTGGTCAGAAGGGTCTGTGATGTGATCGCTCACAAGGGCGATTGTTTGTGCGATGAATTGGCGGGTTCCATGCGATACTGTAATAGAACGGTAATAATATTTTACACAAACGTAATTATATGGTATGGTGTTTGCACTGAACCATTGGGAGGTTTGATATGCGACTCTTAAGGCGGTTGATAGCATTGGCATTTGTCATGCTGTTACTGGCCGGATTGCCGCAGTATTCTGCAATGGCCGCAGGATATGCGACTCTGAGGATGGGTGATTCCGGCAGCGCAGTCAAAAGGATGCAGACGGCATTGATAACGCATCAATATCTTTCGGACGTTGCGGATGGTAAGTTTGGTCCAAAAACACATGAAGCTGTGAGGAGTTTTCAAAAGGGAAACAACTTGAAGGTGGATGGTCTGGCGGGAAACCAGACTTTGACGGTCCTCTACGGCCTGGGCGAAAAAAGCAACAACACAATGCCAGGCACGAAGGATACGCTGGTTTTTGGAAGCAGTGGAAGCGCAGTGCTCAGCATGCAAAAAGCACTGACAAACATCGGATTCAGTACCAGGGGCATCGATGGAAAGTTTGGGAACAATACGCTCAGCGCTGTGCGGGCGTTTCAAAGCGCCAACGGATTGTCAGTGGATGGAAAGGCGGGCACAGTGACCCTTGCGAAACTTTACGCGCTTGAGGAAAACGCGGGCAAGGATGGAAGTGCCCCTGCTCCGACGGAGCCGTCCGTAATATTGTCTCGCACCCTGCGATCAAACTACACTGGCAGCGATGTCAGCCTGCTACAAACAAAATTAGCGGCGCTGGATTATAAGCTGGACATCAATGGTACCTATGACAGCACAACCATCTCAGCAGTGAGGGAATTTCAAAGGCTTAACCGTTTGACGGTAGACGGAATAGCGGGCGCCAATACATTCAAGGCTTTACAATCAGGTTCTGCCATAAAGGCGGTATCAACCTCAGATCTGGTCAATATCCCTACGACCTTCATCACCCTGCGTTCAGGTGCTACAGGGGAAGCGGTCAAGGCGCTGCAAAAGCAGCTGGCATTGCTTGATTACAAAGTTGACATAACCGATAAATATGACAGCCAGACGATCCAGACTGTGAGGGTTTTTCAGTCAATCAATAAAATAGCAGTAGATGGCATAGCCGGCATCCAAACGCAGACGCTTGCGTATTCGGGCAACGCAATCAAGTGCTCCGCTCAGCCAAGCGCTTACAGTGCTCCATCCATCGGGCAGATTAAAATCATGCATTGGTTCAACGAGGTAAAACCTGCCTTGCAAGGAAAGAGCTCGATTTACATATATAATCCTGTGTCCCGGTTCGGGTATACACTGCGCTTATACTCTTTGGGACGCCATGCGGATGCTGAGCCAATGACAGCCGAAGATACAGCCAACATGATGGCTGCGTTTGGAGGGAAAGTGACCTGGACACCCAAATTCGTTTATGTTCGGCTACCCAGTGGAAATTGGACAGTGGCAACAACGCACAATGTTGCCCATGACAGCCAAAGCATCACAAGCAATGATTTCCGTGGCCACACCTGCGTCCACTTCCTGCGCGATATGGATGAAGTCAATGAGCATGATCCGGGTTACGGCGTTACAAACCAGGAAGTGCTCCGCAAGGGATGGCA
>JAAYDK010000443.1 GCA_012729295.1 Spirochaetales bacterium
CTCCGAGCCACTTGCCATAATTGCCATAGGTTATATCCAGGAATCTCTTGACGGCCGTTGTACTCAAACAATCAATATTCCGATGCGGAGACCTGATGGTTCGGCAAAGATACGTTCCCTCATAATTCGAACGCGTGAAAAAGCAGTATATGCGCCATTTGCCGCCGGGACAGTCCCAACACAACCCGCCGCCTGAGTCGGTCAAGTGGCTGATCTCTTCCTGACACTGAAAATCTGGACGCATAACAGCTGCATGCACAGGTTCATTTTGCATCTCGATCAACGGAACCGCGAAGGCAAATTTAAGCGACGCATGCCCGTGCGGAGACGCTATCCTGACCGGAGCATCGGGTGAATCCACGTCTTTGATCAGGCAGCCAAGTGCCTTTGCTTCCAACTCCGGATGGCCTCGAAGCGCAAGGCCTCCCGCCATGCCGCTTGGATAGTACTGCTCATCGTAAATCCAGATTTTCAAGCCCATCTCCACGGCCATGTCCACCGTTTTGACAAATCGTATCCAGGCGACTTCATCTTCCATATACTTCTTAAAGGCGATGTTAATGACAACCCCGCCAAATCCCCGATCGGCTAATCTTTTCAGGCGCCATTCGATGTGCTTCAGTTTATATTCCTCGTTGCTGTCATCGGGCCAATCAAAATTCTCCGATAGGTTCAGCGGGATAAACTGGAAGTCATGGCTGATCTGAAAAGGGCCGTTATGTCGATCTGGGTTTATAAACGAGGTCTTGTGATACATACAGGTATGCCTCCCATGACTGTGTCCGTGAACAAGGGCTCGCACAATCATATACTTGGATTCGAATTTATAATACCAACGATGTATGTCACCAACAATGCAAAAAGCCACGTTGTTTTTTGAAGCATTTTTATATTGACAAATATAAGTGTTTTTGTGAATATAAGAGCTTATTGCAATTATTCAGGCATGGAATCAACCGCAATGCTCTCAGCCGAGAATTTCGGCAGATAGGCATGGAATAATGACTCAAATTGCACGCGTGATGATACACCGGCCTGCTGATATAGCTTGTTGAGACGATAGTTCAGCGTCCCTTGTGAAATAAAAAGATCATCGGCGATGCTGTTGACTGTTTTGCCATTGAGTAATTCCTGGATAATGGAAAAATCAAGCTGGTCGCAAGTGGTCAAACAAAGCTCCAAACTGACGACTTCATGAAGATGTGCGTCGGAGTACGAACTGATCTCTTGAGAGGTTTTAAATGTATTTAGGCGTTGTCTGCGAGACGATGGTGCTTGGTTTCCGGTCGATTCACGTATAAAAATATGCCCTTCAATAGTTATGGACTCTTTCGTTATATGAGGATTTCGTTCGAGATCGAGTGACAAGTGAACGACTTGCCTGCCGAGTTCAAAATGGTCAAGCGCCATGGTTGTCAATGATGGTGTTGTACATTTTGACAACAGCGTATTACCGAAGCTTGCCAGGTATATCTGTTCAGGCACTTGAACACCAATTTCCTTCAGCTTCGCGTTCAAATAGACAGCATACAGATCATTCCCGGAAATAATGGCATCATATCGATCAATATTACGAAACAGGTGATCGACGCAGGCATGAACATCGCCAAAGGTTGGATATATATCATTTCTGTTAAGTGGAAGCTGTAGATGTGTGACCATGCTCAGGTAGCCTTCGACCCTCTTCTGGTCAGCCGGAGATGAAAGGTTGACACCGAAAAGAGCGATGCGTTTTCGATCGTTATCGAACAGGTACTGCATCATCAGGCACATGTCACCGCGCCGGTCAAGGGTTACGGTGCTTACATAGGGCATGATGGAATCCGAGTCTGAACAGGCCATGCAAACCCGGTAGTTCTTGTCGTAAGCGTATTCAAGCATCCTGTTGATCCAGCTTTCGGTTTCGCCGGCCAGGACAAGAATGCCATTGCTGACAACCAGTGACTGAGGATCCTTAATAACGGAACAATCCACTTTACGCCGAAAACGTGACAACTCAGTCTTTATTCCTTGTTGAAGCAGTCGACACCATGGTGTATCCATATAACTTGGCTCGATCCAAACTGCCATTTTGTCTTGTGTCATATTTCCTCCAAGTTGGCGGTCTGAATACAGTATGCAGTATATTCACGGATTGTGCAATATGAATATATAATAATGGATAACATATTAGAATAGCAATCATAGTCTTATCTGTCAATATTAAAATGCACTATTCTGTAACACTATTTTTTGCATTGTTGAGAATGCTCGCCGTTGATATCATAAAGCTGAAACTTGATCGTTATAACAGCTTCAGATATGTGCTATATAGCAAGACATGGAGGATGCTATAATTACTTTTCAGCTAGTCGAGGCAATGTCTACGATGCCTGATGGTGATGTATGTGGTATTGCTTATTGTTTGAGGCAGAGATATAACGATCACGAATATTGTGGAATGTGGGTGATCCGTGCATATGTTAGACGTGCTGCTCTCTACGCATACTGGTAGTATAGTATCCCTTTCCAGCTCTGAACGGTGCTTTTCCAGTCATCTTTCATCGTGTATGCCGCTGTTTTCCATGCGTTTACTGAAAGATGGACAATTCAGCCAGCTTGATGCTCTGGCTGCCGGGCAAGTTACAATCGATGAGAAGCCGGAGTCACAGTCTATCCATTTTTCTGCTTTTACCGGTTATGGCGGCCTAGCTGTTGTTGCCCGGATTTCGCGGCTTAATGCGGATACTCTGGCTTGGACGCTTGAAATTTCAAACAAGACCGGCTATCTCATTGCTTCAGTCGATTACCCATGCTTGACCGTCGCAGACGATCTTCAGGATTGCGGCGGTGAGTCCGCCATATTCTATCCACGTGTCGAAGGCGTTGAACTGACCAGCGTGGTTAAACGCGATCCTGACACAGAAGCCGTTGATTTAAACAGAGAATTTCAAAGTATGTACCCGGGTCATATGCCCATGCAATTCATGGGTTATTATAATGGCAGGGAAGGCCTTTATTTTGCATCACATGACATCTTTGGCACACCAAAGGTTATTGAGGCCTATGCGACCGATTTCGGCATCCGACTTGGTTTTCGTGCCTGCCATGCCATTACGCCAATGAGTGAATTCAAACAACCGTATCCGGTCATCACGTCTCTGACCGGTGGCAGCTGGTACGATTGCGCAGAACTATATCGGGAATTTATAGAGACATCCGGCATGGAACTGCCCAGGAAACTGTATCAGAATAAAACATTGCCAGAATGGTATCATCGCTCACCTGTCGTGGTTATTTTTCCACCCAGGAGCATACGCGGAACCGGTTATACGGGGCCTAATGAATTTTTCCCTTATGTTAATAGTATCAAGTATCTCGATGAGCTTGCAGAGAAATTCCAGTCGCCAGTACTGTCCTTGTTGACCTATTGGGAAGGTTCCGCACCATGGTGTCCGCCTTTTAACTGGCCGCCGTATGGCGGCGAAGAGGTTTTCCACGAGTTCCTTGTCGCCATGCACGACCGCGGTTTCTATGTCGGTTTATATGGCAGCGGTTTAAATTGGACCGATAAAAGCCTGCTGTGTCCTGAGTTTGATAAAACAGATTATAGAATTGAGAA
>JAAYDK010000265.1 GCA_012729295.1 Spirochaetales bacterium
CGCAGCCCGGCTGAAATGGTCATGCCGCAATCAAACGGATCGGAACTCAGCCAGTATTGATATTCTTTGCGTGCTGCCTTCGGATCATACGAGTCGGTCTTGACCAGCATCCGGGCAAGGAGCAGAGCCATCTCAGAATCATCCGTCGGCTGACCGGCAATGGTATTCCATGTGCCACCATCGGCCAGCTCCCGGACACTATCAGGATAGCTGCGCCGAATCTCATCTGGGGACTGAAACTCAACCAGACTCCCCAGTGCATCACCGGCAAGCTGGCCCAGCAGGCATCCTTGGGCTCTTGAATTCTTACCTATGCCCATGCAGCGATCTTCTCCTTAATCAGTATTCTCGACTGTATAGTATCAATGAACATACGACACTGTTCGCTCATGAGCCTGTTAAAATCAAGAGATGTATTGTCAGGGATTTTCAGGAAAAGGACATGAAACGGGATATCTTGTCCTTGCTGGCGAACAACATCAGAAATTAGCCCCTGCGTTTTATCCAGATTGAGTGCAGCCCATCTCTCTTCAGATATCGGGTAAACAAAGCCACACCCCTTTATCGAGGCCCCATTTCCATACTGCCCTATGTATGTGTGCAGCTGGAAAAGGTCTTCTCGCTTGACGCCGAATTGTGGGTCAAAGGCTTTATACTTCACATCAAAGACGTACAGACCGCCATCACTCTCAAAAACAAGGTCCGGTTCAAGTTTGCGCATGTAGCTGCCGAGAGCACCGGCCGGTATTTCATAGCGTTGCTCGAACTTGCTAAGCAGCCGAACCCCATCTCGCTTGATGAGCTTCCGGATAAAATATTCGAAAAGCATCGATATATCGAAAAAGAAGGCGCTCGAATCATGCTGGGAGTCAAAATCAGAACCTTGCTGGTTGATGACTTGTTTCGATAAATCTATCAGCACGTTATAGTCGTTGTAGAAAGGATTGGTGAAATACGGCGTTCTCAAGATTTCCTGACGGGATCTTTTCACACCCTGATTAGCGGTAAGAAAAGCATTGTAGACATTCCTTGTACGCTGGCAAAAAGAGTATTGCTCAACCGCCTCATAGGCTTTGATGAAAAGTGAGGTCGCAGGGCTGTCGTAGCTGTGTTCACGGTAGGAGCATAAGTACTTTCCGGAGGTTTTGTTCCGGAAGTAGTCAACCGCATCGATTGTTCCGCGAACGCGGGAAATCCGATCATTCTTTGTAATGTAGGTCTTGGGCAGCCCCAGCCGGTAAGCTCTCTTGAACTTGATATTCCAAAGATATGCAAGGAGCCACTCGTAACCATCGGCGTGACTTTCACCGCCAATATTTTCCAGTTCAAGAAACCCGTCGGCATCGGCAATGATGTACTGAAGAAAAGCATCACCAAAACGTGAGCTGATCTTCAGGGAATAATCCCCACGTTTGACAAACCCAATCAGATTGCCTGTGTTGAGATTGAAATTTCTGGCATCCGTACCGGTTACACCGATAAAGCCGCCGTCGGTATTGTGTTCGTAATCTTCATCATTGAATAGGATTAGTGCATCGGCAATATTGTCATTCAGCGTTTTTTCGACATCACGAGAAACCGAATTTAAAAAATGCCAAATAGCAGACTCGTCGTTATGAGGATAGGTCCACTGGCCTTTTGATTTGGTACTGAGGGCAATCGATTCACCCAAACGTCTATTGGTCAAGATGCCTTGGTTGACCAAATAAGACTGGTTATCGACCAGAGTCCCGTTCTTTATGATATCGAACAGCCACACGATTTAAACCCCGAATGCCTTTCCGAAAGAACCGATGATCTCAGCCTCCTTGCCGGTACCGCGTAGGTATTCCTGCAGCAAAGGCCGGATGCAATCATCCCAGACACGCTCTCTTACTTCCGCAAACGTAAGGCTGGTGGCATACTTCAAGTTCATCAAATAGGCATGACCGATTTGGTAATCATGGCCCAGCAAAGGTTCCTTGGCTATCTGGGTGTTCAGCCGTTCAAGGTTATCCGCCAGAGGGACCCAGGTTTTGCAGAACTGGTTCAGATGGTATCTCAACAGCCCTGTATCCGGCGTCACTTCTTCCCAGCGGAATCTGCGTCGGAGAGCGAAATCAAAGCTTTCCACACTCCGATCAATGGTATTCATCGTTCCGATCAGATAGATGTTTGTCGGGATGAAGAACAGGTATCCTTGATCGGTCTGAAGCATGCCGGTGCCTTCGTTATTCAAATTGGCATATTGGGTTTTGACGCCGCCTTTAATGCCTCTATATTCCAAGCAATACATCAGCTCACCAAAAACCCGAGACAACTCAGCCCGGTTCACTTCATCGATTATAAAGAAGAATGGAGGTACAGCATCGGATACCAGCTTGGATGCGTCTGAGATTTCGAAGATGTACTGCCAATGATCACCTGATAATTTTTCTCTATGGGGACGAAGCTCATCGATCGTAATTGATTCCCAGTCCCGATCGAGACCAAGACCGCAAACATCAATCTCCCACTTTCCGGCGTTTCGACAAAACTCCTTGAAAACACCATTCTGCAACGTCAACTGCGCGGCTCCATTACCATCCAGAACGGGGCGTAAGCCCTCCATGAAATCCTCATAGCTGAAAGACGGATGAAATTGCACCAGCTCAATCTGACTTCCATGTGTGAGAGCGCTGTTTGGAGCAAACTCTTCTTTCCATATATCAAACAACAGAGAGGTCTGCTGGCGAGCTTGGTATGTTTTCCCTGTTCCGGGAGCGCCGTATTTAACGATCTGCTTTTTCAGGCTGAATGGATTGGACAGATTCTCGTAGAGCACCCAAACAAACTGACTCAGATAAAACTCGTCCGTTTTATTGTCCCGAAGCTCATCGCTGAACTCATCTTTAATGATCTTCAGCAGGAAAATGTTTTTTGAATACCAATCTTGATCCTCTTCGGCCGGATATGCCGGGATAATTCCTTCACGAATAAGCCAGCTGAAGACCTGATTAAACTTACCGGAATCAACAGTAGTGGAGACTTCGAGCGTGCAGGCTGCCGCCACACGATTGACAAGAACCGGATTGTTGGACTTGCCTTGGGCAGACCACGCATCGTCAAATTTCTGGAAGTTCTCTTTGTTGGGGGTCTGGATGAATTCTTCCAGCGCAGATATGAAATCCTTGTTTTTGATGAAAGCCTGAAAGTTTTCGTTGCTTAAAACAGACTGGCCGCGAGAAGCGATCCCGTTGCTTTTTTCATAGAGGAGCTGCTTCAGGAAAGCCTCATCAGTTTGAGATAAGCCTTCTCCTGATTTGATACGTTCACGGATCTGCCCGACCTGACCGTAAAACTCACGATAGGCATCATGCCAGCCTTTGACTTCATGTTTCCGGTTTTCAATCAGGTATTTGTAAAGATTCTTCAGTCTGCTTTTCATTTCAGCCCCTTATTTTCTAAATCGTTCTCTTGTTCAGCGATCGGCAGTTCCTCCAGCTCGAAAAGGTCGTGTGACATGCGGCGGACACCTATGTTGTATTCCATCAGCAGTGTGACCAGCTGTTCCCCATTCATGAGGCCCACTGGCGTTTTATCCGGCTGATTGGCCTCCTTGATGGCTCCGGTACTAAAGTCGCTGGTGGTAATGATCAGTCCTTGTTCATGCGCACCAAGGCTGCCGCGCACCTGTTGAACGGTCGGGCTCTGGATATTGCCTTTCCAGCGTTTTGCCTGAACAGCCATCTTTATACGGACCACATCGCTGATCAGAAGTGTGCCCCGGACATCAATACCGCCATCTCCGCCGTATTTGGTCACCTCGATGCTTTCAAAGCCCATCTCAGCCAGTAGCTGTCCAACCAGCTCCTCGAATTGTGCCGGGCTCAGGTCCATCAGCTGGGACAGCAGCTTTTTCCGGATCTCTCGATTGTGCTTGGAAATCTGATACGGCAGGCCGGTTCCCATCCATTTGATGAGGCTGTAACACCCGGGTGATGTTCGAACAAACCGTCCGGGCTCACCACTGGCTTTTGCCCGTTTGAGTTCCGTCACCAATTGAGCGTTCATCGTCGCTTCGGGAGTCTTGCCGGAGGTGTTCAGCCAGCCTTGACTCATAGCCTTGTCAGTAATGTCCCGGTAATGCATGGAGTTCCGATTACCAAACTGATCCAGCACCTTTTCAGCAGCATCCAAAAAGGAATACGTCTCCTTCGAATTATCCGAAGGGATCACGTTCTTTGGTGCTGGCTCCTTTGCATCGCAAACAGCAACAATCTGAGTATCCCGAAGAAAGAAC
>JAAYDK010000028.1 GCA_012729295.1 Spirochaetales bacterium
CAATATCCAGGAAGATTATCGTAAAAATCAAAGCATCATTGCATCGGTTCGCCCAGAAGAGTTAATCATGCGTCGGGAAGCTGGAACCGGAATCAAGGCAATAATCGACGATTGCGTCTTTTTGGGTTTGAATACGCACTATTTCATGCATACCGAAGACGGAAAGGAGGTCGAGTCCATCCAAGAGTCGACGATTGACAGTACGATTGCACCGGGGACTGAAATCTCTTTGACGTTGAACACAGAGAAAATCAACCTGTTCACCACTGACGGATCTGCAAATATCCTGAAAGGTGTTCGCAACGATTGCGTAACCGACTAAAGGAGTACATGATGGTTCGGCAAAGAAAGAAACTTGACATGTGGTCTTGGATTACAGTTGCGTTCATCGTACTGTTTGCTATTTTTCTTTTGTATCCGCTGCTTGGAATATTGAAGCAATCGGTCATTAGCAGAGAAGGTCGATTTACGTTTCAGGAATTCGTAAAATTCTTCTCTCAGCCGTATTACAGCAATACAATCATCAACAGCTTTAAAGTAACTATTGCCATCACGTTAGCTACGCTGGTCATTGGAATTCCTTTTTCTTATTTCTTCACATTCTATCGACTTCGCGGAGCAAAATTACTATTTGTGGTAAGCATCCTGTGTGCCATGTCGGCCCCGTTCATCGGAGCATATTCATGGATTCTCCTGCTCGGACGATCGGGGGTAATCACACAATTTTTCAAGAATTTCCTCGGGATAAATATCGGAAGTATCTATGGATTTGGCGGAATAACGCTCGTTCAGTCGCTCAAACTGTTCCCGTTGGTATTCATCTATATGAACGGAGCGTTTAAAAACATCGATAGCTCTCTGATGGAAGCTTCTGCCAATCTCGGATGTGTCGGTATTAAACGGTTTTTTACAGTGGTGCTCAATCTCTCAATGCCGACGATCTTAGCTGCGAGCCTGCTCGTATTCATGAGAGCTTTCGCCGATTTTGGTACCCCTTTGTTAATCGGTGAAGGCTATCGGACATTCCCGGTCGAAATCTACAACCAGTACCTGGGTGAAGTCGGTACCGACCACAACTTTGCCGCGGCAATCAGTGTTATCGCCATTACGCTGACCGCATTGGTCTTTTTCGTGCAAAAATGGGCGACATCAAAATACAAGTTCTCGATGAACGCGCTCAAACCGATTGAAAAGAAGCCCGCCAAAGGAATAAAAGGCTTCTTTATGTATGCATACTGCTACATTTTAGTCGCAATCGCCTTTCTACCTCAGATATATGTCGTGTACCTTTCGTTCCGCAATAGCGAAGCATCGGTGTTCAAAGACGGTTATTCCTTGTCCAGCTATCGTGCAGCAGTCGACAAGCTGCTGTGGAGGTCGATTAATAATACGCTCTTACTGGGCATCGGATCTTTGGCAATCATTATCGTGCTTTCCATCCTCATCGCCTATCTGGTAGTCAGAAGGCCGAGTACGATAAACAACTCTATCGATACGGTCTCTATGCTTCCCTACATCATGCCTGGTTCGGTAATCGGTATTGCTATGGTTGTAGCCTTCAGCAGGCCTCCGATCGTGCTGACAGGAACCATGGCCATTATGATTGCCTCATTCGTAATCAGAAGAATGCCGTATTCGATCAGGTCGGCAAATGCAACGCTTATGCAAATTCCTCTCAGCATTGAAGAGGCATCGATAAGTCTGGGAACATCGAAACTCAAGACGTTCGTGAAGATTACGGTTCCGATGATGAGCAACGGCATCATCAGCGGAGCAATACTCAGCTGGGTTTCGATCGTCACGGAATTGTCGAGTTCGATTATTTTATACAACAACAGAAATATCACGCTGACGATGTCGGCATATGTCG
>JAAYDK010000029.1 GCA_012729295.1 Spirochaetales bacterium
AAATATCGAGCACGGTGGAAGTCTTACGATTATTGCCTCAGCCCTGATCGAGACTGGGTCCAGAATGGACGAAGTAATATTTGAAGAGTTCAAGGGAACTGGAAATAATGAAATTGTACTCGACAGGAGAATGTCGGAACGCCGTTTGTTTCCTGCACTCAACATTAAGAAATCAGGTACGCGCCGTGAAGACTTATTATTGACAGCGGAAGAAAACGCCAAGATCTGGGCGTTGAGAAATGCCATCAATCCGATGGATGATATCGAGATGACCGAACTCCTGATTGACAAAATGAAGAAAACAAAGAATAATGAAGCGTTTTTACGCTCCATGAATACCGGTGTTGTGTAAGATCGACGGTTTTGGAGCAAGCGATGAAATGAATTCTTCTGTCAAGGCACTGACCGTAGCAGAAGAGGCAACATAGAACCATTGGAGGAATCGTATGAAAGAGGGCATCCACCCCAAATATGAACTGACGAAAATCACGTGTGCTTGCGGCAACGTATTCGAAACCAAGTCGACTGTTAAGAATCTGGAGGTTGAAATCTGCAGTGCATGCCACCCGTTCTTCACCGGGACCCAGAAGCTGGTCGATACGACCGGAAGAGTCGAACGATTCAAGAAAAAATACGGGATTTCCGACTAATTTTCAAATATTAGGATTTCTGGTACACAAGCCGCTCCTTTTGTGGAGCGGTTTTTTTATTGCAATCCCTTTGATATTGACCTAAGATTGAACAATAAAAGCGATATGAAGGACATAAACGAATTACATCAGTCGGAATTTGAAATAAAACCTCAGGTCATCGTGGTTGTCCCAGGCATTCATACGTTGTTGGGAGAATTTTCCGATTATTGCAAAGGATTCAGTCTCTGCGGAGCTTCACCCCATACCTTGGAAGTCGCCGCATCGTTGAGAAACGACCAAAATGCACGTCTGATCTCGAGTCAGCAGAACGACCGCAAGCGGTTTAACATCCAAAACCTGAAATATCGTCGTGAAGACCGATGGGCGAACTACGCGAAAGGTGTGATGGCAACCTTTTCAAAACGCGGCTATACAGTATCGGGAATCAATATTTCGATTACAGGAAGTCTGTTGAAACACGAGGGGAATATCCTTTCCTCTGCCATCTGCATGGGATGTGCCATGGCAATGAACCATTTGTTCGACATCCACCTACCACTTGATGAGATTGCCTCAATCGCATATCTGTCTTATTCTTCCTTCTGTGGCGAACACGGGCGGTTTATCACGTTTTTAGCAATGGCAAATGCACGTGAAGCTTCTCTCATGCTATTCAATGTCCAACATCTTACTTGGGAATATATCCCGTTCCCTCCGCTTTCGTCTCCAATCGTGTCACTTATCGTGGAAAGTAAAATTTCTCCGTATGCGCTTCGTGAAGAATTGTCAATTAAGCATCGCGAGAGCAAATTGGTTTTTGAAAAGCTAAGGATTTTATTCCCGACCGGGTTGTTACGCGACATTCCTGACCAAGAAATCAAAGATTCGTCCGTACCGCTGAGCGAGGATGAGAAGCGTTCTTGCATGTACGTCCTTTCGGAGAGCCGCCTTGCGCGTGAAGGTGCGCGTCTGCTTGCACAAAATGATATGGTGATGTATGGTAAGGTCTTGAATAAGGTGCAGACTGGACTGCGGGATGCATTCGAAGTAACCTGTCCGGAGGTAGACTGGCTGACGAAACGAGCAGTAGAACTCCAGGGATGCCTAGGTGCGGCGATGATAACCACCGGTTCGAGCGGAACCGTTATGGTACTGCTTCCGCAAGATCTGATTGCTGCCTATACGCAACGGATGGAGGAATACGAGCATATATTTGGATTCCGCCCCAAATGGTCGGTGTATCAGCCGAAAGGGGCTGCCAGAATTGTCTCGGAAGAATAATGGTTATATTACTTACCAATGATGATGGATATCAAGCCGAAGGCCTGACGACCCTGGAATCTGTGTTGTCGAAGGCCGGTCACGAAATCTGGGTCTGCGCTCCGTCCGAACAACGCAGCGCACAATCCCATGCGATGACCTTGCGCGGTAAAATTAGATTCGTTCGATATGGAGAGCGGCATTATCATTGCAGTGGAACTCCAGCCGATTGCATATTATATGGATTTACCGGTGGAACGATTTCTGTGAAACCTGATCTGGTCATTTCAGGAATCAATCACGGATATAATGCAAGTACCGATATCATTTATTCCGGAACCATCGGAGCGGCACGCGAGGCAATTCTCAGAGGTGTCAATGCGATTGCCATTTCTGCACGTATCGATCATCTTACCGGGCAGTATCACTTTGAAGCCGCCGCTCAATTTCTCGCCGACCACCTCCAAGAGTTCTTGCCTTTGTGCTCAAGCGAAGTACTGTTGAATATCAACGTACCTCCCAATCCCTCGGGCAAGTGGAGAGTCGGACGAATCGGATTATTGGATTACTTTGATGTTGTCGAGAAAACCGCTTCCTCAAAATCCACGTTATTCGATGCTTCTTCAACCAAACTCGGTTTAGCATACGGAAGTGAGGACGATGAAGTCCTGCATATCGGTGAGGAACTGCTCCTTACCTTAGCCGAAGGAAAACCATCTGAAATTATCGATACGGGCGAACTCACAGATTACATGATTCTGACTGAGGGCGATATCAGTATTACCCCACTTCAAGTGCTTCCTGCCATACATGAGGCCGCATTCGCCTCGCTGAGTGCGATGCAAAGGGAGCATCTCTGATGTTCAAGCTGCTTGCAAAATCCTGGGAACACAAATGCAATAGATGCGGACTCTGCTGTCATGAGAAAGTGATTATCGGAGACGAAGTCTTGCTCGATATGAATACACATTGCGAGCATTATGATCCGAAGACCCATAGTTGTAAAATTTATATCGAAAGACTGACGCTACATCGGCGTTGTCGAAAAATTACCCCGTTTCACGCGATGTTTGCCCGATACCTGCCTGACGAATGCGCATATGTTCAATGGGCGCGAAGTCGACATCTTCGTTTTGCGCTGAAACGACGGATTCGGTTTGTACAGGGGGACCGCGGCGATTCGCTCTCCGATGGAGAAGCTCTCTTCGGCACGCAATCATAGGTATCGGTGGATGCCTCCGGGAGGTTTTTACCTTGACGGTAGGGATATTGGCCAGTAATTTCTAGGCGAAGAGAGTAATAGATGAAATCAGTATATATGGATAATAATGCGACCACCATGATTGCCGAAGAAGTGCTTTCGGCGATGAATCGTGTCTCGCATCTTTTTGGGAATCCTTCGAGCATGCACGCTTGCGGAAGAGAAGCTTCAAAGGCGGTAGAACATGCCCGTCGCCAGGTAGCCGAACTGATTGGAGCCGGCGAGGATGAAATCATATTCACCAGCGGCGGAACGGAATCGGATAATACCGTGTTTTCCCTTGCACGCGAACTCATCGATTCCGGAAGTCCGAGAAATCGTATCGTCACCTCGGTAATCGAACATCCTGCAATAATCGAGACCTGTAAATATCTCGGCACTAAAGGGTACAAGATTGATTTTGCCCCGGTAGATAGAACGGGGAAGGTTGACCTGGGGCAGTTACAGAATCTTATCGATGATGACGTACTATTGGTCTCGATCATGATGGGCAACAACGAAACGGGTACGATTCAGGATATCGAGGCAATCAGTGCGATGGCAAAAAGCAATGGGGCTTTATTCCATACCGACGCCGTGCAGGCAATCGGAAAGCTTTTTATCGATGTTCATGCGCTGAATATAGACTACCTGAGCCTTTCTGCACATAAATTCTACGGACCGAAGGGCGTTGGGGCATTATATGTACGTAAGGGCGCACCGTTCGAGACGTATGTGAAGGGCGGCCATCAGGAAGAGGGACGCAGAGCCGGCACCTATAACACCCAGTCGATCGTCGGACTCGGGGAAGCTGC
This sequence comes from Spirochaetales bacterium, assembly GCA_012729295.1. GTDB lineage: Bacteria > Spirochaetota > Spirochaetia > Sphaerochaetales > Sphaerochaetaceae > JAAYDK01. Next base: position 3,948 of record JAAYDK010000029.1, read on the forward strand.
CCGGTTGGCAAGCGAATCGTTGGAAGAGGAACGCACTAAATTGTGGGCGATGCGAGAGCGATTGCGCGAAGGGATTTTAACATCGATTCCCAATGTCACGGTAAACGGGCATCCGAGTGATTGCCTTCCGGGGACACTGAACGTCTCTTTCTCGTCTGCCGAGGGAGAATCGATTCTTCTTATGCTGGATTTGAACGGGATTGCCGTATCGACAGGATCAGCATGTGCAACCGGTTCGCTCGAACCGTCGTACGTTTTGCTTGCTTCGGGTTTGGATATCGAACTGGCGCACGGATCGATTCGATTCAGTCTCGGTCGATACAACACCTTTGAAGATGTCGATTATGTACTTGAAACATTGCCGCCGATTATCAAGCGGTTGAGGGGGATTTCTACAAGATGAGCGGTTTTACCAACGATTGGGTATATACGGATACGGTGAAAGACCACTTTATGCATCCGAGAAACGTATGGGAAGACGATACGTTTGCATACGACGGATTCGGTCAGGTCGGTTCGCTTGCGTGCGGCGACCAGATGAGGGTTGGCATCGTAGTCTCGGATGGAAAGATAACCGATCTCAAGTGGCAGACCTACGGATGTGCAAGTGCGATAGCCAGTACTTCGATGATGTCTGAAATCGTAATAGGGATGACTTTGGAAGAGGCATATCACCTGACACCATCCATGATTACCGATCGATTAGGCGGTCTGCCGCAGCACAAATTCCATTGTTCGGTCTTAGGAGATAAAGCGCTGAGAGCGGCTATCGACAACTATCTAGAAACACACGGAATGGATAATCCCTATAAGAAAAACGTGGCGAAAATCATCTGCGAATGCAAGGGAATCACCGATCAGCAAATCGAAGAACTCGTAAAGACAAA
>JAAYDK010000266.1 GCA_012729295.1 Spirochaetales bacterium
AAGTACGATTTGGGGAAGCAATATCGCAGCACCGGCAATTGCAGAAATCATAAAAGGCCTGATACGTCAAGGCAAGTTGTTTTCGTCCGATTCCGAAACCGTGTCGCTTTGATTTTGTTCGATATCAATCTGATTATTCCAAAGATTTGCAAAATCGAGCGAGAATCCTTTTAATAGTGAGAGTACGCTTGCGGCTGAGGCTTTATGTATATCCTTCGGCACATGCTGCCCGTCGGTAAAAAATAATATTGGCAACTGAAGTTCGGCACAGGCACTCAAGACTTCGCCTATTGAATCGGTCTCGTCGGTTTTTGTGACGATGACCGATCGTATGCCGAACTGACGGTATGCCTCGATCGTACGATATACGTCTCGGCTCTTCATCATCGCTCCGAGTGCTAAAATTACGGCAGTTTCTTCTTTATCTGGTATCGACAGCAATGACTTCATGCGCAAACCCAGTTCATTATCTTTTGGGCTTCGCCCGATTGTGTCTACCAGCAAAAGGTCGTCCGGACTGCTTTGCTCGAGCAATGCTGAAAACTCGTCCTCGCCGGTAACCTTTTGGACAGACATGCCAAGAGCTTGTCCGAAATAGGCAATCTGTTCGAATGCCCCGATTCTGAATGAATCTATGGTAATAAGGCGTACCGTACGCTTAAATTCTTTACGCTGCTGAAGTCCGTAAATTGCTGCCATTTTGGCAATCGTCGTAGTTTTTCCCGTTCCCGTCGGCCCCATAATTACACATACTCTGGGAGGGTGTAGTTGCATTTGGCGATCTATGTCGATCATGGATACGATCTTATCTATGAGCATGAGTTCGAATTCTTCAGCAGCTTCGATAGTCGACCCTTCCAATTCTTGTGCAATCGATGCCATGACCTTTTGAATAAACCATGTTGAAAAACCATTCAGTTCCAATATGCTGCGCGCTCGTTCGGTTTGAAGTGAGGACTCTCGTATCTGTGTATCCGGTTCAGTTTCTTTATCATCATCCGAACTCACGAAAGGAATATCAGCTTCAAGAGTTTCAATTACCGTTTCATCCGGTGCGGACTCGCCTAGTATTACCTGTGAAGACTCTGATAACTGCTCGGACTCGATAGGTTTTTCTAGAGAAGTTTCCAAACGTACCGATTCCTCATCCTGCCAGGGAAACGCAGGGCCTGCATCGGGGAGATAGCAGGTGATTTCAACACGGTTTTTCTTGCCCAGCCATAAAAAACCACCAGGGACGGTCATACTTCGCCTGCTATGGATGCGGATGTTGTTACCGTATTCGACACGGGCTTTCTGCACGGCTTCATCGTAATTTTCGGCTACGACAGTTACGTATTTCATCGGCTATCTCCCTTTCTTCCCACGATTTAGAGGATATATCGGCTCAAGTCTTCATTCTCATATATATCCCGCAGCTTTTCTGTTACGTAGGATTCGTCCACGGTTACCGATTCTCCGCTCATCTCGCTTGCTTTAAATGATAAATCCTCAAGCAATCGTTCCATAATCGTATATAATCGGCGTGCTCCGATATTTTCCGTCGATGAATTGACCTGATAGGCAATATCACTGATTCGTTTCAGCGATTCGTCGGTGAAATTCAAATCGACACCCTCGGTTCGCATCAATTCGACATATTGTTTGATAATCGCATTCTCAGGTTCGAGCAAAATCCTATAAAAATCTTCGCTGGTCAATTCGTTGAGTTCGACTCGAAGAGGAAAGCGGCCTTGCAGTTCGGGTATCAAATCCGATGGCTTGGAGACATGGAACGCTCCTGCGGCGATAAAGAGAATATGCGTCGTATCGATCATTCCCCATTTTGTCGAAATCTTGCTTCCCTCGACAATCGGCAGGATATCGCGCTGGACGCCTTCACGCGAGACATCGGGACCGTAATGGCCCGTACCCTTGGCACTGGCAATCTTATCGATTTCGTCGATGAAGATGATGCCCATCTGCTCAACCTGTTCTTTGGCAACCTCGATTACGCGTTCCTGATCAAGGCTGCGTTCCATTTCTTCCTCACGTAATAATTCGCGTGCACGTTTTATCGAGACTTTTCTGCGTTTCGGTTTTCCGCCGAATATGCTTCCTAGATTCTGTATGGTATGTTCCAAATCCTCGAGATTATTTCCGGCTAGCAATTCGATTCCCTGAACCGAACCTTTGGTGCTGACTGTCAATTCGACTTCGCGTTCGTCAAAACGACCGTCGTGCAACAATTGGCGGAACTTTTCCCTTGTCGATAGTGAAGCATCAGTCAACGAAGTGTCGTCTGATGGAGTCGGAGTCTTTTGCGCGCTCATCGTGTTCGGTAAAAGCAAATCCAACAGTCGTTCCTCTACTCGTTGTTCGACCTGTGTTTTTCGCGATTCTGCCATCGCCTGCTTGGTCATTTGAATCGCAGTTCCCATGAGGTCTCTCACCATCGATTCCACGTCCCGCCCGACATACCCGACCTCGGTGTACTTGGTAGCTTCGACTTTGATAAAGGGAGTATTTGCCAGTCTGGCGATTCTGCGGGCTATTTCTGTCTTCCCGACCCCCGTAGGTCCGATCATTATGATATTTTTAGGGGAGACTTCGTCGCGGAAGGATTCTGGAAGCCTTTTCCGTCTCGCTCGGTTTCTTAATGCGATAGCTACGGTTCGTTTGGCCTGATTTTGGCCGATTATATACTTATCGAGTTCATGTACGATCTGAGCCGGTGTTAATTCATCTAAATTCATACTGTTCCCTGCACTTCTTCAACCAAGATTGAACGATTCGTATAGATGCAGATATCTGCAGCGATTTCCAAAGATTTTTTTGCGATTTCAACGGCACTCAAATCTGAACTTTCAAGATATGCTCGAGCAGCAGCATAGGCGAAATTTCCTCCCGAACCGATGGCAATTGCATCATATTCGGGTTCTAAAACGTCCCCTACACCGCTAATCAAGAAAATTTTGTTGCCGTCCGTAATCAGGATCATGGCATCAAGCCGTCTGAGATTTCTGTCTATGCGCCACTCCTTGGCCATTTCGACCGCAGCTCTGGTTAGATCTCCGTTATATTTCTTCAGATGTTTCTCGATGACTTCGGACAATGTGAAGGCATCGGCCGTCGCACCGGCAAATCCGCTCACGATTTTCCCATCGAGCATTCTCCTGATCTTGCGGGCATTGCCTTTCATGACGGCATCTCCGGCCGTTACCTGTCCGTCTCCTGCGATCGCAACTCGTCCGTTTCGCCTGACGGCCAATATCGTTGTTCCCTTGAATCCCATTGTTATTTCTTCCTTCCATGCGGATGGCATGCATCGTATACCCGACGTAACCGCTCGTTCGATACATGCGAATAAATTTGCGTCGTAGAAATCGACGCATGACCCAGCAGTTCCTGGACGACTCGAATACCGGAATCGTTGTCCAGCATATGTGTAGCAAAAGAATGCCTGAACACATGCGGCGTAAACCGTTTCGAGATTCCCAGTTTCAACCGGTACGTTCTAAAGATACTATGTACGCTCGATGCCGACAACCGTACTCCTTTCGTATTGACGAAAAGAATTTCTGAAGGTTGGTTTTTTTCATCTACGAAAGCCTTGCGCAGCGGTAGATAGTCTTTGAGCAGTCTGCACGTACGGGCACTAAGAAATGCATAACGTTCCTTCGAGCCCTTGCCTCGCAGCAACACGCGCTTTTGATCCATATCGAGATCAGTCAGGTTCATACCGAGCAGCTCGGATAACCTACACCCTGTTGAATAAAACATATTAAACATCAATACATCCCGAAGAGGAAAAAATTCTTCTGGATTTCCGTCGATGATGCGTCTCACTTCTTCGATGGTCAATACCGAGGGCAGTCTGCGCGAACGCTTCGCAAAACTAATTCTTTCGAATGGATTTGCGTCGATGGTATGTATCTTATACGCATGCCGGTAAAAACTTCGAACGGACGCCAGAAAACGATTGATTGATGTTTCTTTATAACCTTCGTTGATGATGGATGCGGTAAATCTTCGGGCATCTTCATATGTAAGATCGAATAATCCAAGATTTCGTTCGTTGGCGAATGCAACCAGCTTCAGTAAATCGCATCGATAGCTTACTACGGTTTTCTCCGAAAGCAGACGTACCGATTCTATGTACTGTACATACGCTTCTACTGCTGCTACATTCTCATTTTTACTAGTACTCATATCATCATAATAGCATTAAGCATCAGAGTGGACAACGAACGCTCTGCCAATATACTTGATCGATAATCTGATTCATCGAAAAAACTACACGAGCCCCTTCGGATGCCAAAAATCTGCACCCTGCGCTTTGAATGCCGGTCGTACCTGTCCGATGGACGTAGACGTCCCTGCCTTCGTCGAGTGAATATCTAATTGCTTCAAGCGCTGGCGATTGTTTTGGAGACTGGATGAGCATGATGGAATCCGACAATCCGGCTATGATGCGATGTTTGCTCGAAACCTGTTCTGCATCGCACGTGCCGTCGAATAGATATTCGCTGAATAAACATCCATCGTTATCGAGTACAAGATCGATTATGCGGTGGTATGTCTGATGCATATCTTCGAGAACCACCAAGCTCGGTCGTTTCACTGCAACTGCGCCCATATGTATGTATTGTTCAATGGTATTCGAACACCCGGAAACAGGCACACACCCGGCCGACGAAACTTCTGATCCCGAACGGAACGCCGCTTCTAATGCGCTCGCAGATGCATATCTTGTTCCCACGATTGACATCAGACGATTATTACTCACTTGTGGACTTCCTCGGTAAAACAAACGAAACGGAGGATCATAAATTTCTCTGAGCAATGCAGGATACGCATCTTCTTGAAAAAATATTACTCCTGTATCTGCATGTTCGGACAGATATCGTTTGCAGCGAGAGAAATTTGCCAAAACCAAGGCAATAGTGCTTTTACTTACATAATAGGGCCGGTTAAACAATTCGACGAATGTTTTCGAAACGTTTTGCATGAATTGTCGTATGGAAATTGGAGATTCATCTAACACGATTCTTTCATAGCTGCACAGATTCGGCAGATAACTGATGAAAAGCTTACGGTCACGTTGATTCATATGGTAACGAACTGCCGTTTCTATCGTTTTGATTCGCTCTGCTCAGACTCCGGATGGTAGCGGTCGAAGGCGTTTTTTAGATCGTCGGTATTTGCATGTGTATAAATCTGTGTCGTTCTTATGTCGCTATGTCCCAATAATTCCTGCACGCTTCGCAAATCGGCCCCGCCTCTCAGCAGATGAGTGGCGAAGGAATGTCGCAGTGTGTGTACTTTTGCTTCTATTCCTAGTCGTTCACAGTACTGTTTGAAACGTTTCCAAACCAGTGCCCTACTAAGTGAGGCTCCTCTTCTTCCTACAAACAAAGCTTTTTCATGTATATGATTGCCTGACAGTTGGGGACGAGCGTGTTTCAGATAATTTTCGATGTTTGTTGCAGCGATGTCGCCGAGCGGTACTAAGCGCTCCTTATCTCCCTTCCCTATTATCCTGACCACTTTTTCTTGACCGCGGTAGTCTTCAATCTTCAGTGAACATGCTTCACTTACCCGTAATCCGCAAGAATAGATCAATTCGAACATCGCCCGATCGCGTACAGCCAGTAATTCGTCGCCTAAACCGTCTATCGAATCGAGCAGCTGATCAATCTGATCATACCCTGCTGCCTTTGGTACAGTGAACGGTAATTTGGGCACGTCGAGTAATTCGACGGGATTATCGTTACGTATCCTCGAATCGCATAGAAATCTATGAAAAGACTTGAGACAGCTAATATTTTTCGCCTGGGTACGCTTGGAAAGGCTGCCAAGTGAAGCACGTTGCGAAAGATAGCCGGTAATTTGATCAACGTTTACGGTTTCACATCCAACCTTTTGATTACGCAAAAAAGTAAGATAGATGCCGATTTCACGAAGATAGACGCTAATGGTCGACTGAGATAGTCTTTTTTCAACAACAAGGTAATCTCTGAAATCATCAAGCAAAGCTCGATCGACTTGATTCATGGCCTGGTCTAGGTATCTTCCTGTTCGTTACGCTGGTAGCGCAATACAGCGGGGAAACTAAAATCGTTCGACTGGGGGCGACTACCGAGCTGTTGCTGCAAATCCTGCCAGCGATTCACGGTGATGACATCATCTTGCTTTCGTTGCTCGCCCGCGCTTCTCTGGTCTTCTCCTTGCGGCATTTTCGGTTCAGGTGCAGGTCCTTCGAAGCGGCGTTTCTTAAATTCGAGATTGTTGATCTCACTCGCTACCGAATCAGCGCTTTTGTTGAATCCGGTTGCAACGACGGTAACTTTAATCTTCTCACCGAGTTCTGGATTGTAGGCTTGACCTGCAATAATCAAAGCATCCTCGGCACATGTTTCGGTTATCAGTTCGACGACATCCTGATATTCCTGCAATGTGAGGTTTTCACCACCGGCGAGGTTGACCAAGACCGACTTCGCGCCATCGATCGTTGCGTTTTCCAACAGAGGATTGTTGATTGCTGCCCGCGCGGCATCCACCGCACGATTTGAACCCTCTCCGATGCCGATACCCATCAGGGCATCTCCGCGTCCTTTCATGACTGTTTTAACGTCGGCAAAGTCTATATTTATTTCACCCGGTTCGGTGATGAGTTCGCTTATTCCCTGCACTCCTTGACGCAATACGTCGTCAGCCATCAGGAACGCCTGCTTGATTGGAGTATTATTTTCTACAACCTTTAGCAGATACTGGTTTGGAATGAGAATGAGCGTATCTACATGTTTGCGTAGTTTTTCTATTCCAGCCTGTGCAAGCTGAAGTTTCTTTTTACCTTCGAATGCAAAAGGTGTGGTGACAACTGCAACCGTCAGTGCATTGACTTCTCTCGAGACTTCGGCAACTACGGCAGCTCCTCCGGTTCCAGTCCCGCCTCCCATGCCTGCGGTTATAAATACCATATCGGTTCCAGAGAGCAGTTTCTTTATCTCTTCTTTTGATTCTTGTGCGGCTTTCTCACCGATTTCTGGCACACCTCCGGCACCGAGACCACCGGTGAGCGTTCTGCCCAAAGGCATCCTGATATGGGCGTTCGAACGCTGTAAAGCTTGTACGTCGGTGTTCATCGCGACGAACGTCACTTTTTTCAAGCCACTGGCAATCATTCTATTAACGGCATTACCGCCGGCACCGCCAACTCCGATTACCTTGATGTCGGTCGGCGGAGTCTGTTCATTCTGTAAAAGATCCTCAAGCATATCGAAATCCATTAGCAGTATCCTCCAAAAGCTTCGGTCCTGACCTCCACCTAAAACAACGTTTTAAAGAAACCTTTGACCTTTTTTCCGAACCCTGCCGAATGTTTGGCGTTATCCGGTTTTTGAGACGTGCCAGCATTGGTTTCCCTGAAGCGCTTCGCCTCATACATGAGCAATCCCAATACCGTAGAATATTTCGGATTGATAAACGAGCGGTCCAAACCGTGTAAAGCTTCGGGAAAACCAATTCGTGACGATAATCTGAATATTTCTGAAGCCAACTCTGTCGCTCCAGATAATAGCGCACCTCCGCCGACGAGTACGACACCGCCGCCGAACGAACCTCTTATTTGTTTTTTTTCTAATTCAACCTGAAGAAGCGAGAATATTTCTGCCATTCTCGGCTCGATAATCTTGCTCAGTTCTTTCTTGGGCATCCGAATGGAAGGCAACCCACCTATTTGTGGAATAAGTACGCTTTCTTCGTTTCCTACCGATGGTATGTGGCAATTTCCGAAGTCACACTTGACTTGCTCGGCTATAACTTTTGGTTTGTTGAGAATAAAGGCCACATCGTTGGTTACATGACTGCCTCCAAGATTTACTCCGCCTACGTAAATAGGAGATCCATTGGCGTAGACAATCATGTTAGTCACACCGCCGCCGATATTGATAAGAATGGTTCCCATTTCCTTCTCTTCGATGCTTAACACCGATTCGGAGTCGGCTATCTGCTGGACGACCATTCTCTGTACTTGAAATCCGGCGCGCTGTATGCACTTGCGCTCGTTCTGACAAATGGACGAAGATCCGGTTACGACCAGAACCCTGCTTTCGAGCCGGTGTCCGAGCATATCGACGGGATCTTTGATACCGTCGCGGCCGTCGACACGGAAATCCTGAACCAGCGTATGAAGGATCTCGCGATCAAGCGGCAGTTCGAACGCCCGCGCAACCTCAAGGCTGCGAAAAATGTCCTCGCGTTTAATTTCCTGGTCTTTTGCATTGATTCCGACGACACCCTGCGACGGGATTCCTTCTATATGGTTTCCGCCGATGCCGACGATGACTTGCTGTATTTCGGTTCCGGCTTGTAATTCGGCTTCCGTTATTACAGAATTTATGCTTTTCAACGTCTGTTCGATATTTACGATAGCCCCTGACCGGACACCTTCGGAAGGCCGTTCGCAGATGCTGTCTATCATGACGGTGCCGTCTTTCGATACCGAGCCGATGACTGCCCTTACCCAAGAGCTCCCAATATCTAGACCCATCATGACCTTATCACCAGCCAACGCCTTACCTCCACTTTATTGCCGTTTTACGAGCGAATTGCTATACAAATCATACTGCAACTGTCCGCCGAGGGCAATATTCCTAGTCTCATCGCGGGTGTATTCACGCTCTATCAGCTGCAATGCCTGACGAATCCTTTCTTCCGAAACTGTTTCGCGAATTGTAAGCTGGGCATTGAGCGATGGAATCGTAAGAGTCATCCCACCGAAACCGTTGTTGTAATTATTATCGTATTTTATCTTCGTTATCAAGTTATATGAGTCATTCGTTTTACCATCCATCGAGGATGCAAGACGAATTGCCTCTTTCAATCCCGAATCCATACCGTATGTTCTTATGAAGGAAGCATAGGAAGGAGAAACCTCAAGAACGAAGACTCCTTGTCGGAACATGAAAAATTCGTCAACCCTGATGGGTGCAATATGGGAATCCTTTACCAACAGCGTTTCGTTATAGGTCCCCCGTTCATCGACAGCCGCGATTAAGATTTCGGGTTCGATCAGGGTTATATCGATTTTAACCGATTGGGGAAACGATCTTCGTATCGATGCTTTTTCAATGACAGCCATCGATTCAAGATTTTTCGTTATCGTATGCTTTTTCATTGCAAATAACGAGACACCTTTTAGTGACGCTGCAACTTCTACTGCAGCCTTGGGAATCATTTGTGGCCCACCCGAAGAGGTAATCGAAATCATACGGATATCGAATGCAGGAATGAATCTGAGCGTATACCAGCCAAGCCATGCGAGTGTAAAAAATAGAAAGGCCGCAATCACATAGGCCTTGTCTGATTTTCTTTTTTTCTGTTTTTGTTTGTCATGCACGACCTGATAATCGATATCAGCATAGAAACTATCCATCGGCAGGCTCCCTGTGTATCGCGCTTCTCGTGTTGCATATAATCTTGTACATGAGACCGCTTTCTGCGATTACCACCAAAAGGCTCGTCCCTCCTTGCGAGAAGAATGGGAGCGGCAAACCAGTCGGAGGTAACAATCCAGTTACTACGGCAATATTTATCAAAGCCTGCCAGATAATCGCGCAGGTGAATCCGAACATCGTATATGCTTCGAACTTATAGTGCTCTAAAAGATTTCGGTATGTTTTAAAACCTAGATATGAGAAAAGAAAAAACAATGTAAAGGTAATCAGCAATCCGATTATTCCGGTTTCTTCGATTATATTGGCGAATATGAAGTCATTCTGCACTTCAGGCAACAGCCCGAGCTTATACTGACCTTTGCCGATTCCTGTTCCCCACAAGCCGCCATTCGCCATTGCTTTCAGTGAATTGTTCACTTGCCAGTTGATTCCGCTCGGATCAAAATCAGGAAATAAAAATCCGATCAGACGTTGTATGCGATAGGGTTCGATTAGCAAAAATACTGCTGCGGGAAAAGCTGCCGCCAGAATAAACAACAACATCCACCGTAATTTGATTCCTACTATGATGAACATTGCGAATGCAATACCCAAGAACACGATGGCACTTGAAAAATCACGTTGCGCAACGATGAGCACAGCTCCCGTACCTACTAGTGCTACAGGCACGAGTATGTCGACTACACCATGTTTTTCTGTTTGCCGTTCTGCATACCATGCAGACATGAATAAAACCATAGAGACTTTCAGTAATTCAGAAGGCTGAAAGGATGGTAAAGGGCCCAGTTCAAGCCATCGCTTCGATCCGAGACGGGTCACCCCGAACGGTGTGAACAGCGTCATGAGCATAAGCAGTCCCGATAGTATAAGCAGCGGCCATACGAACAAACGCATAATACGCATCGGAATATATTGAATAAGTATGAATGCAGCAAATCCGATGATTGCGAATACCAATTGCCTGGTAAAAAAATACGATCCGGAAAGATTCATTCTAAGTGCTTCGTCGTATGAAGCGGAATACATACTAATGAGTCCGAATCCCACCAATGCGATGACCACGCACAAATAGGTAAACGGCGCAATCGTATGTTGGCCGTTTACCTTTGGCTGTTGCTCTATCGTGTCGATGTCGTAGCGTCTATCCATTGGTTTCGACATGCTATAGGAAGACTTGCTCATTCATGTCTTGCGAACATGATGAACGCCGCACCTACTGCGCATAAAACGCTTATAAGCGTCATTCTTGCAGTAATCGTTTGTTCTCCCATCCCCCTTCTTTCGAAATGATGATGCATCGGTGCCAGTAAAAATACTTTTTTATGAAAGAGTCGGATTGATATGATCTGAATAAAAGAAGAAAGACATTCGGCAATAAACATCGCCGACGCAATCAAAACGACTAACTCGATTTTCAGCAGCAGTGCCGAAACCGCAAGAATTGCACCGATGGCATGGCTTCCCGCATCCCCCATGAACAGCGTAGCCTTCGGACTGTTATACCAGAGAAATGCTAGGAGCGCACCGAAGCACGATGCAGAGACAAGTGCATACGGTAAAGCATGCTCTCCTATAGGAAACGTAAGCGGTTGAGTATATAATCCCGTTCCGAACAAGATGCAAATCACCATTACAAGTGCGAAGACCGGCAGTGATACTCCCGCTGCCAGACTGTCTAGCCCATCGGTAATGTTTACTGAATTTACCAGCAATACGATGAATAATAATGCAAATAAACGGTACCACAACCCGATTTCTATATGTACCGACGCATCCCATGGAAGCTGTATAGACGTTGTGTTCAGTCCCGAAAATGCCGCAATCAGGTAGACGACCAACGCCGCTGCAATAATTTGCAGCGACAGCTTTCGCAAAGACGACAATCCTATCGATGTACGCTTGCGCATTTTTGCAGCATCATCGATTAATCCGATACAGAGAAATATCCACATGGAGGCCAGAGGTATCCACACATAAGCATTTGAAATATCTGAGAACAGCAACACTGTTACTGTTGAACCGAGACCGAAGGCCAAACCGCCCGCGGTAGGAGTTTCGATTTTTGCCGCGTGCGTATTTGGAACATCTTCATTTATCGGCTGGAACAACTTGTATTTCAGTGAAAGCAGAATATAGAGACGACTGAGCAGCATGGTAATTGCCCACGATAGCAATATCGAAAGCGGAATGAGTAAGACTTGATGTATCGAAAACCATCCGCGCAACATGTCGTCGTCTCCCTGTTACGCTATCGAGACAAGCGATGGAACAATGCGTTCCATGGCCATAGCTCGGGAACCTTTTACCAATATCAGATCGCCTTTTTTTACGTTTGAAAGGACAGCCGACTGGAGTTGGGCGAAATCCTCGGTAATATACACAGCTTTGCCGTAGCCGCTTTGTTTCATAACTCGATAAGCTGCCATCATCTCATTTCCATAGAGCATGACAGAATCGGGATTCATCGCAGCCAGCGTGCGTCCGATATTTGAATGAGCTGATTCGCTAGCCGATCCCAGTTCTTTCATTGATCCGAGAATTACCCGTTTTGCTCCTTTCCACGGAATCGATCCCATATAGTCAAGAATCGTATCGGTTGAATCGGTACTTGCATTGTAGTAGTCTTCGATGACGGTAACGTTGCCTTCGAGAATCCGGGAGCGTCCTTCGACCGATTGAAAGGATTCGAGTCCGATTTTTACCGCTTCGGGAGCGATATTTAACGATTGGGCTACGGAAATCGCAGCCATCGCGTTGACAAGATTGTGTCTGCCTACTGCCTTCAAATCTATCGATAATCCGTAATAGCCGATTGTCCAGCCCGTCAGTCCTTTTGAAACCGTATACTCGATACCGGCCGTACTTGTTAAACCATATGGTGTTGAATGTACATGACGTACCGATTCGATGTAACGTCTGAATGCACTCGATTCAACCAATAGTGCCGTTTCGATATCCGAATGGAATAGTTTGCTTTTTTCATGCGCTATGGTCTGTGTAGAACCCATCTTGCCGAGATGAGCATGTCCGATGTTAGTGACAACCCCAACCTGAGGTCGCCACATGGAAAGCATTGCATCCATTTCTCCGACATGGTCGACGCCCATCTCGAAAACTCCGTATCGGGTATCCTTGGCGATTTGGAAAAGTGAAAGCGGTAAACCAATTTCTGAATTTAGGTTTCCGGGTGTCTTCGCTGTCTTATCAACAGCAGAAAGAATCGAAGCGATCATTTCCTTCGTTGTCGTTTTTCCACAACTTCCGGTAACTCCGATTTTAACGATGTTGTGAAATTTCGATGCATAGGCTCCGGCAAGATTCTGCAAACCTTCGAGAGGCTGCTCTACGACGATTAACGGCAGTTCAATTGTTCCAAGCTGGCTCTTTACCATACTTAATGCTTTTCTAGCGACCATCGCACAGGCAGCGTGTTTTACGGCAGCATCTCGCACGAATTGAGAGCCGTCCTGTGTAGTTCCCGGTAATGCGATAAACATGGATCCTTTTTCGACTGTTCGGGAATCGATGGTTACCGAGCGAATTGGAACACTAGCAAGGCGTTCGTTGGACACCATGCAAGTACCTTTGGCCATTACAGCCGCTTCAGCGATTGTACAAATACTCATGGCAATTCCTCCACCACAACGACTTTCGCGCGGTCGTAGAGTACATCTTCTAAAATAAAATCCTTCCACGTTGCAATTGCAAGCGTTTGTTCAGGCATCTGGGCTTCGGTAATCCTTGCCTGAAGATATCGCTGCTGTTCTTCCAGGTCGACCAGTTCCTGATCCACGGCAGAAAGCCGCATCGTCAATTCTCTATGGCGCGATGCCTGCATAATCGGTACCGCCAGTACCAAGAACAACAGGACGAGCATTCCGATAATGATACTTTTCTCTTTCCATCCTATAACCTGGGCATACGCTACGGTATCCTCGTCAAGCATGTGTCACCTCAAATTTTTCGACTAAACGCAACTTGGCACTTCTTGAAGGGGGATTGGTATTACACTCCTCTTCACTCGGAATCAAAGGTTTTTTTGAAAGCAAACGTATCTTTGGTCGTGGTTCGCACATACATCTGGGGGCTTGAGGCGGGCAGCTGCATCCGATTGCAGCCTGTCTGAACAGTTGCTTAACCAACCGGTCTTCCAGCGAATGAAAACTGATAGCTCCGATTCTCCCACCAGGTAATAACACGTCGATTGCGCGCTCAAGCGCTGGAATGATTCGTTCCAGTTCACGGTTCACCGCGATTCTTAACGCCTGAAACGTCTTGGTGGCCGGATGGATTGAACCGTAACGGTATGCAGCCGGGACCGCTTTCCAAATAATTTGCGCCAATTCGTCGGAAGCAACGATAGGACGGTTTTGGCAGATTGCAGCTGCTATTCTTCTCGAATACCGCTCTTCTCCAAACTGATAAATGATATCGGCAAGGCGTTCCTGTCGATATGAATTGATTATCTGACCGACGGTGAGTTCGTCGTTTCTATTCAGCCGCATATCAAGCGGTTCGTGTTTCTTAAAGCTGAATCCGCGGTTAGATGCTTCGTAGTGGTAGCTAGAAATCCCAAAGTCAAAGAGAACGGCGAGAGGCTGTTCCCCAGAATAATCTGCTAAAAATTCATCAAACCAGGCATTCACGGGGGTGAATCGGTCTCCGAACGGGGCGAGTCTTGCAATGGCTTTTTCTAAAATGCCAGTATCCCGATCAATTCCTATCACGTGCAGCAGCGGGTAGGTTTTAAGGAACGCTTCGGTATGTCCGCCTTCTCCGAGCGTACAATCGATCATCAGACCTTCGACGGATTTCGGGATAAGATGTTCAAGCAGTTCGTTCAACATAACGCTGGTATGGCATATATCCATGCGTTACCTCCCCGAACCGTTGAGCATTGCCCCGAGCGATTGTGAAGCGTTCGAGAATGTAGATTCGCTTTCTACGAGGAATTTCTCGTAATCGTCTACACTCCACAATTCGAGATATGTGCTGATTCCAAGCAATATTGATTCGGCTTTTACCGTAAGTCCGACGCTGTCCCGCAATTGACTCGGTATATTGATACGACCGGCCTTGTCAATTTCACACTCCATTGCCGGGGCAATCATCCTTCTTTGCAACAATCGCGATCCTGCATCGAACATAGCACCAGGACCGTCCATAATCTTTTGACGAATTGCCTCGAATGTTTCGGGAAGCAGAAGCCACAGGCAGCGTTCGACCGCACGAGTTACGATAAGCGTGCTGGTCTCTCCTAATGCCGAGCGCAATCGCGACGGAATCAGGATCCTGCCCTTCTCATCAATGGTGTTTCTATACTCGCCGGTCAACAATTCGCCCATAATTTCTCCACCTAGCAACCCTTCGATGGGAATTTTTACCACTATTTACCACAAACTATACCTTGGCACCCACCTCAGAGCAACTATAGTTTTGAAATCGATTCGATATAAGAAGCTATGCAAGTCTATTTGTACTACACGGATGTGAAGGTTTGGCCTTATTTTTGACATATTTACCCACATCTGTATGGATAAATAATTTTTATTGCTCAATTTGGTAAAAATTATTATGCTCTTTGAAGGAGATGACCATGGAAGCTCTCAAGAGCCAGATAAGGTACTATGGAAAAAAATCAAAGATCCGAAGTGAATACGATTGGATCGTACGTATCGATGAGGATGGATGTTTTGTTACCGACCCGGTAGAAGATTGGGAGAAAGACGACGATTATCGCGACGAAGCTCTATCGAATAGTCTACTGTATGAATTGCTGGACGAAAAAACCGCCCGAAGGATATTAAGCGGGTGGAATAGAGAACTGTGCTGAAAAATCCTTTCGCAACGTACTATGAGTGCTCCTCGAGACGACCTGAACCGAACATGTTGTAATCGATGTCGGAGAAAAGATTGTTGCGTTTTTCAGCTTTAACCAACCATTCGGTATTGACCGCATTCTTGCACATATTTTCGTATACGAGATTAAAATTTGCCAGGTGGTTGCGCAACCGCTTCTCTGCATAACCGACTGCAGTCTTGTTGTGTATGATGAATGGCCAGTCAGAAGCCATTGCAAGTAAAACTTCTCGTGCTGCTTGGTTAAGGAAACGTTGTTTTAAGGAATTCTGGCCGGAAAAACGATTGGCCAGCTCTGTCATGCGTTCCAACGCTTTATGAACATGCCGATAAATCCAAAGATTGTCGCCATCTGCCCATACTCGAGAATAGCCACCCTCTCCCCAGCTGGAAAGTGCCGGCTGAAGCGTTTGCAGTTCGTTTTCTTCGACGAGGTACTCGCTTGGAGTTTTTAACGTAACATCACCCGTGGCCGCTATGCGTCTGATGACTGCCTCGAGCCAGTCGATTCCCTCAAACCACCAATGTCCGAACAATTCGGCGTCGAACGCGACCGTGTAGTACGGATCGATATCGAGAACCTTGGACAAATCTTTGCCTTTTTTTTGAATATTGTATAGAAAATTATCGGCATGCTGGGCGACTTTTATCGCAGCCTTATCAGGACGGTAATATCGCTTATCATCACTTTTACCGGTTATTGCGTAATACTTGAATCCAGTAAACACTCTTACTTCGGGTTCATGTATATACGGTCCGATATAATCAATCGGTAAATCATATCCTATATCACGGTAGAATTCACGATAATCGGGATCTGCCGGGTATCCTTCCTGATTAGACCAGACTAGACTGGTAAGGTTAAAATCCCTTGCAAACGCGTATACTCCGTTCGGACATGAAACCGGAGCATAATTACCGCGCTTCACTTCATCTTGAGAGAGTAAAAACGATTGCGCGGCTACTTGGAAATAACCGATCTCTTCATGTTGAAGATATGACTCGAGACCCGGAAAATAACCACATTCGGGCAACCAGAAACCTTTCGGACGTTTTTTAAAATGGTTGATGTGGGATTGGACTGCCAGAGCAATCTGTACGTTCACCGCCTCGGGATATTCGCAATAGAGAGGAAGATAAGCGTGCGTTGCAGCAGTCGTTATAAGTTCGAGATGGCCGCTTGATTCCAAATCTGCAAATCCAGCTAGAATATTGCACTGGTATGTTTCGAAATGGTCTCGGATGTTCAGTTCGATTCTCTTAAGATACATGTCGGCGACATCGAGACTCTCAGGAGATTCTATCTTGCAACGTTCGATTTCTTTTTCCGCGAGTTCTTTATGGAGATTTAGGTAATTAGTGAATTTCCCTTGTAATACCGGATCGCTCAACATTGCGCATAATGTCGGAGACAAAGAAATCGTGATGGAATAGGGAACGGATTCTTCTCGAAGCTTTTTCAGCATCCTTAACAAGGGCAGATACGTTTCCGAAATCGCTTCGAACAGCCAGTCTTCTTCTAGAAAACGCGGATATTCGGGGTGACGGACGTAAGGAAGATGAGCCTGTAGTATTAATCCGACATTATTCATACCCTACTGCCTCCCCGCCGTATCCATCGCGGTTACGATTTCCTGTACCAGCGGACAATCGATAACAACTTTTCCTTTCGTGGTAATCGATGAGAATACCAGTGTGAAGAGCTTGTCGTCGCGATTCAAAATTTCAGCTTTATCAATCCAACGGCAGCACGGGCTCGTCACTACGTTAGACTGGCACAGCATCCCCTCTTTTCCGTTCGATGTTCCGTACATGAGCGCGACTTTGTAAGCACGGCCCTGACGAGGCAGGTTTACATTCCAGCTAGAATCTGTTGAATCTATCGTAATATCGTAAGAATCTCCGTCTTCAGCACCGCAGTGACTTTCGATCATATTGACTCTGAGAAATAACGAATACTCTTCCTCCAGTTGATCAAAGTGAGTAAACTCAGTTGGACATACGTCCCAATATGCGTATGCCCAGTAAGGATCGACTAAGAGCAGATGAATCGATGTCTGCGAATAACAATCTGGAAGCGTAACAACACCCGGCAAATCAGTCAGCTTTTTATTTTTATGTTCAACAAGCGAATTGAGAAAGCGTCTTTGATTCGATGGGGTAAAATTCGAACTCTCATCGTTCGGTAGAGTTGTATCGTCTTCAAAGATTTCTTCGAGCGCTTCGATTAAATCTTCGCGTTTCATCCAATCCGAACCCTTAATGCCTTGCTTTTTTGCAATATATTGTAGTTCGACTAGTGACAAGGCTTCCATGTTCGGTGTGATCATATAGGCACTTCCTTGCATCGAATGTAAGCTTGCGTTCGGCAAGTAAGTTTTATGGTAGAGAAAACAAGATATTTAGTCAACATAGCGCATTGCCAGGTGAAATCAATCCAATATAAGTATGCACTCTAGGCTTTCACCGTATATCGGATTCATGCTATTATCCGTTCATGAAATCATTAACCACACCGACTTCTCTGATTATCCATGGGCATTTTTACCAACCGCCCAGAGAGAATCCCCAAGTCGATCTTATACCAAAGCAACCGACGGCAAAGCCGTATCAGGATTGGAACGAGCAGATTTATGATACCTGTTATCGTCCCAACAGCGGTTCGAGATACCTAAATCCCTATGGAAACATCGAGCGGATCATCAACAACTATCAATACATCTCATTTGACTTTGGTCCGACGCTCATGACTTGGCTGAAACGTTATCACAGCGATACTTATGACCTGATTATCGATGCAGACAAAAAAAGCATCGAGCGTCTCGGCCACGGGAATGCGATGGCTCAAAGCTTTAATCACACGATTCTTCCGCTCGACACACCTAGAGACGCACGCATGCAAATCGATTGGGGCATAGATGACTTCTACCGTCGCTTCGGCCGCGCTCCTGAAGGGATGTGGCTTCCGGAAGCTGCAGTCAATCCGGCCGTTGTCGATATCCTCTCCGAGGCAGGTATACTTTTTGTCGTGCTCTCTCCATGGCAATGCGCATCGTATGAGGACGATTCGGGAAATTATGTCCCGGTATACCATGCACAAGTCCCCTATGATGTTCCGTTTCTACTTCATGGTAAGCAGGGTCGTTCGATTAGTGCTTTTTTCTATCATCCAGCTCTTGCCCACGATATCAGCTTCCAACATGCGTTGCGCGACGCCGATGTAGTCTATGAAAGATTGAATGCAATACGTAACAACGAACGTGTGCAACTCATCAACACCGCAACCGATGGTGAAATCTACGGGCATCACGAGCCGTTTGGCGATATGGCTCTTGCCGCGATTATCAATAAAACCCAAAGCGGCACAGAATTCTCTCTTACGAATTATGCAACATATCTAGCAGAACATCCTGCAAAACGTAGCGCAATCCTTTCTGCAGGCGATGAAGAGCTGGGAACAAGCTGGAGTTGTTCTCACGGTGTTTCCCGTTGGTATAAGGATTGCGGATGTCACACAGGAGGTGATGAAGGGTGGAATCAACTCTGGCGTACTCCTTTAAGAAAAGCCGTTTCCTCACTCGGGGAGCAAATTGATCGGGTATATGAGACAGAGATGCAAAAACTCGGTATCGATGCTTGGAAGCTACTTAGGGATTATGGATCAGTCATCTCAGAACACGAGACTGTCGAAACCTTTTTACAAAGGAAACGGATTTCAGATCAATCGACTCGAGAAGTAGCACAGTTGCTGGCAGGACAAAAGTTCAAATATTTCAGCATGACATCCTGCGGATGGTTTTTTTCCGATATCGGAGGACTCGAGCCAAGGCAGAATATCAAGTATGCGGTTGAAGCAGCCAAGTTACATAATCAGTATTCCGAACAAGACCTGTTAGATCCGTTGCTTTCCACGTTGCAGCTGGCAAAAAGCAATCGTCGGGGCGAAGGTAGCGGACTGACTATTGCAAAAACGATTCTCGATGCAGCATCAGGAAGAATCGAAGCGGCAGGATATTTTGTCCTGAACAGGAAATTTGCATTAGCTCAGGATTATGTTCAGAGATACGGCAAGTTTAGCCTGGAGCGCTACATGGATATCGATCAGCACACCATCGAAATAGAACTGAAAGATTTGGTTACTACCGTACGACATACCGGTTCTGTTCGTGTCGTCATGTCACCAGATAGCGCTACATACCAACTAGATATTGAGTTATGCGATAAACAGTGTGAAGAATTGATTGAAAAACGCCGTATAGCCATTGACTCTATACCCCCGCGAATAACTGATGAAGCATTCAGATGGATCGATAATTCGCTAAGCAGTATCAATGATGACGAAGTATTACGAATTGCAGGTGACATCGAACATTACACCATGTTGTTGAAAACCAACAGAAGCACACCGAATGAAATATTTCATACGGAAAACATCGGTACGTGTCTTCGTGCGCTACGATCGATTTTCACCGCACCGAATACCATTCGCTGGGACAAAAAGCGCGATAGCGTTTCCCAATTATTAGAATTTGTCAGAAGACGTGGCCGCACAAGCGACATAGCCACTGTTATTTCATTATTATCTGGAGAATTAGATCGATTTGCCAAATTAATTGTTGACACGGGCTTTAATCAGCAAAAAGGAAAATACGTGCTGGACATTTTGCGATTGTCTAGAAAACACGGATTCGAACCGTCGCTTACGGCAATGCAGAATGCGGTGTATCCTCACCTAGGCCGAGAAGAACATTCGGAGCTCTTGAACTCGTTGCGGCTCGAACTTAATTTTGCCTAGTAGATTCATTCAGCAAATGTTCGGCATGTTCCAATGCGATGTCGTCCATCGAATCTCCGCTTAGCATCCTTGCCAGTTCACGAATCCTTCCGTTTCGGTCAAGCTGACGGATTCGCGTATAGGTTTTTCCCGACTCCACCTCTTTTATCACCGTCAGTTGTCTGTCGGCTTTGGCTGCTATGGATGCTAGATGGGTAATGGTCAACACTTGGCGGGTAGAGGATAGTTCCTTCAGCTGTTCGCCGACCGCGATAGCCACTGATCCACCGATACCGGCATCGACTTCGTCAAAAATCACGGTAGAAATGTCGTCTGCTTCGGCCAATACCGTCTTAATAGCTAACATCACGCGAGAGAGTTCCCCACCCGATGCTATCTGACGCAAATTCCCCAACGGGACCCCGGTATTTGCAGAAAAAAGGAATTCCACGTGATCAGATCCATGTAACGAAATTGGTTTCGGTTCAACCGCGATGGAAAATCTTACATTCGGCATTCCGAGTAGCCGTAGCCTTGTTACTATTTCGTTTTCCATTGTATGCGCAACGGCTTTCCGATGTTCGCTTAACGATTCAGCTTGTTTTAAAATCTTTAGTTCTTTTTTCTTAACCTGTTGCTCAAGATCGATGATTCTATCGTTTCCATCGCGAGCCATTCGTAAGCGTTCGGCTGTTTCGTCTTTAAATGAAAAGACATCCTGCAGCGTCGGTCCATACTTTTTCTTCATACGTTGGATCAACGCCATTCTCGATTGTAGTTCGTCAAGCTTGGCTTCGGAAAAGGTCATCGAGTCGAGCTTCTGACGGATTTCGTCGTCAAGGTCTTTCAATTCTATCCATACGCTTTCCATTCGTTGTACGGTTTGCTCTAACGAGGGATCAAGCCGGACGGCCTTTTTGCACGCACCTACTGCGTTGGCAAGAGAACCCGATACCGAAAGTGTTCCAGATCCGTCAAGATAGTCCCGCGTAGAAGAAAGTTGTTCATGAATAGCTTCGAAATGACTTAGTACAGACAGCTGCTCCTGAATCTGTGTATCTTCGTCGGCTTTTAGATTTGCACGTTCGAGTTCTTCCAATGCAAATGATAGATAATCTTCTTCCCGCTGCGCCTGTGCTGCTTGATTTTTACACTGTTGAAGCTCGTTCTGCAGAGTTTGCCATTGCTTGTAATCTTCTTGAAACGGACCGATTTCAACACCAAGTTTACCGTAGGCATCCAACATGGTCCTTTGCCGGTCGGCACTTAAAAGGGACTGATGCTCGTGCTGTCCGTGCATGTCGACCAATGCGTCGCCCAATCCTTTCAGATCGCTGCGTGTCATCGGGACCGATTGAACAGTGATAGTTCCCCTGCCGCTGCTTCGTACGGTACGATTGATGAGGAGTGCGCCATCTTCAATCTCAATAGTATGTTCTGCAAGCCACGATTCGACAGGATGGCCTGCGGGAATTGCAAACGATGCACTCACCATCGCCTCATCGCAACCTGTCCGGATTATCGATGCTTCGGCTTTTTCGCCCAATAGCAAATTAAGAGCTCCGATAATAATGGACTTACCTGCTCCAGTCTCTCCTGAGATAACAGTAAAGCCCTCGGAGAAATCAATCTCCAGATGATCGATTAGCACGAGATTGCGAATTGAAAGATGCTCAAGCATGCATTCCTCCAGACCAATTAAGGCGATCGCGTATTACTTCATAATAGTTTCGGTGAGGCGAGGTAATCAATAATGCTTTCGATCGAGATTTTTCTGCGGTGACGACGTCTTGCTCCTGCAAAGCGAAGAATACCTGACCGTCGATGGTCAGATTAACTCCGGTACGTTGTCCAGCAAGAACTACGATTCGTACGACATCCTCGCCTGCTATCACAAGCGGCCGGTTTGAGAGGGTAAACGGACAAATCGGATTTACGATCAGTGCATCGAGATCGGCATCCAATATCGGTCCGCCGGCGGCAAGACTATAACCGGTAGATCCAGTTGGCGTAGAAACAATGATGCCGTCGCTTCGGAACCTGCCGGCGTTTGTCTGATTGATAAACAAGTCTAGAGAAACCATTTTGGAAATACCGCTCGCGGATATGGCCATCTCATTTAAACCGTGAGCCTGAAAAACCCGGTTCTCATTTCTCGTCACCGTTACCCGTACCATCATCCTTCGTGATAATTCAGCCCTTTGCTGTTCAAAATCCTCAAAAGCTTCTTTCCATTCAGATTTGGATACTTCGGTGATAAATCCGAATGTTCCGAGATTAACGGCGAGAATCGGTATTCCATGGCTGTGCAGCAATCTGGCACAGGCTAGTACGGTACCATCTCCACCTAGACAGATAGCAATGTCGGTATCAGCTTCGATTGCAAGCGAATGCTCGACATCAAAGGTCCAGTATGTGTCATGTCTGATAGAGCGGCTGACGAGATATGTTGTAATCTCATCCACTAGCATTTCGGCTTCTTTTTTTTGTTTGTTCGCGAGTATGAGGACACGGCGGATATTTTTTATCGGCGTATTCATCTTGCATTCCTCCTACGGAGCATGGGCGATTACTCGCTCAATCTGGACAACTTGCTGCGTCGCAAGAAACGGATATATCGGATAGGAGACAGATCGAAGGATACAAGGCATGGCGTTCGGATAACGGACAAAACCTTCTGGATCATTAAAATCAATCACACATTGCCGGAATGTTGGGCGAACCGCAACTTCATACTTAGCTGCGAATTTTATGACATCGTCCGGTTTTGATTCAAGTATTACGGAAAAGGCCTGCCCATTTGTTTGGAAATCAATATCCCGAATACCGAACAACGCATGGCGGCTTTTCATAAGTGCCAAGCGGTATCGTTCGAATAATTCACGCCGCTTTTCCAAGTGTTTTTCGAGTATGGAAAGTTGCACGCATCCGAGAGCTGCATTTAAATCGGTCATTTGCCGAAATTCGAATGAAGGTTTATTTGTCAGCACATGCTGCAGATTTGAAATAAACGGTTCTTTCTGACAGCAGATAGCCGCACCTCCTCCGGTTGAGACGACATGCTGTTCTTCGAACGCACATACAACGATATCTCCACGATAACGCTGCTCATCGTTGATGAAACGGCTTTCGAAACTCTCTGCTACGTCTTCTATGACTGGTATGGGAAACGATACAAATTGGTTGGGTAAAAATATATTTCCACACGGCTCGTGCAATAATATTGCCTTAACTCCCATTAAAACCATTCTATGAGCTTCGCTTTCGGCAAGCAGTCCGGTTTCCTTATCTATGTCTCCGATGACCAGCTTGCATCCGGCTAATTCAGCAATATGGCGATATATCGCAGGAGAGAGAGCGGATACGCCTATCATGTCTCCGGGTCCGATATCTGCAACTGCGAGCGATATGGAAAGAGCGTCATGATATGATCGAAGCGCACTAATCGTTCCATGCGTACCCATGGTGTTTTCCAGCAGATTGACAAATTGCGATACACGTTCTCCGGGACCGATTTTTTCGTCAACCATTGCCTGTAGGACGGCATCCATGTCTTTTCGACGAAGCGTTGGTTTTTCAAATCTCATGACCATAGGGAAAGCATATGAAAGTTATTGATTTTTCGCAAGCTATCCGATCAGGTGATTTCGATATTGTCTACTAGGACAAATAAAAAGGCCCGGCGGCGACCTACTCTCCCGCGACGAACGCAGTACCATCGGCGCTGGAGGGCTTGACTGCCGTGTTCGGGATGGGAACGGGTATGGCACCTCCGCTGTGGCCACCGGGCCAGGATTC
>JAAYDK010000267.1 GCA_012729295.1 Spirochaetales bacterium
GATTTACGTGATTATCCGATGCCGTTCTTTGATGAATTAGCCTCAAATGCGTATGTACCCTCGCAAAACGAAGTCGCGCGCAGATGGCAGAAGAAGATTGCTGAATTCGACGGATATGTGTTCGTTACCGCAGAGTATAATAACAGCATCACCGGTGTTTTGAAAAACGCTTTGGACTATGCCTATCCTGAATGGAATCGCAAGGCTGCTGCCTATGTCGGCTACGGCTCGGTCGGAGGTGCTCGTGCGGTACAGCATCTGAAAGATATTTCAGTCGAGCTTCAGATGGCACCGGTTCGGCATGCCGTACATATTCAGGGTAGTGAATTTTTCCCGATTATGAACGGTCAGAAGAAGGTGAGCGAACTGACTCATCTGGTTCCTAATGTTGAAGCTCTGTTCGAGCAGCTCGCATGGTGGGCGAAAGCTCTTAAAAGCGCTCGCGAAGCGTAGTCTTTAGGACAACAGAACTGAGTGTTGACCGCTCAGAGCCCATTGCCTTGTATTCCAATCATAGGTAATCGGTTCTCCCGACACCCTCAGGACTTCCATGTAGCGGCGGACTGTTGATTCGTCACGTTGTATAAGAGCGCTAAGTTCATAAGACGAGGCGCTCTGTACTTTTGTCAGATGATTGAGAAGTATGATGGGAAACGTAAAATTCTTAATCGTATTCTCACTCTCTTTCGCCTTTTTATAGGCTGAAGAGAGTATCGAAGCCGCCTGATTCAGAAAGGCATCGAAAGAAGCAAAAACCTTTGCATGCGCGACCGTTGCCAGAGTACTTCGACGTTGTTCGATCATTACTATCGTTTTTAAATTTCCGTCGACTTCTTCAAAATACCTGAGAACAAGGTTTTCAGTCTTCGCGTGAATCGCTGACGGTACGATTAATGTAAAAAAACAGCGCGCTTCGATCAGCTCATCGATTGTGTCGATATGAACTAGTTCGCAAGGAATCATATCGATATAGCCCTTTAATGTAGAAAATTGAGAAGGGCTCAGGCCAAACGCCATAGCAACAGTACTGTCGATCATCGATGCTCCTTATCGATTATTATAATCCCGATTCTCGTTTCATAACATAGTATTTTCTTCAAGATACAACCTGTTATCCACGATAGTCCCGCGATGGCTGAGAAAGCGTATCCGAGATTCTTTCAGCAGAATTCCTATCGATTGTACATCATCGAAGGAAATCTGCAGTGCGATACCGCACTGATGCGAAAGTTCGGAAGGTGTCGGAATTATGGTATACGCACATGCTTTTGCAGCAAGCAGGCGCTCGGCACTGATTGCGTAATGCGTCGAGGGAAATGTTACGACTGCAACGGCTTTGCCCTTTACCATGAGAGAACCTTCTTATGTTCGTGCAGGCTGTGCGCAATCTCATACATGTTGCTCACCGTGCCGACTTTAAGGGCTTCCGTCTTATGGTAGTAGTCAAGACAAGTTCCGCATACTCTGACGACTACCCCCGCATCCTCCAGCATTTTTAGACTCTCGATGGTATGGATGTCTTCTGTGGCAAGCAGTATGCCTTTATTGATTACTATGATCTCGCGAGGATAATCGTTTCCCGTTCGTACTGTATACAAGTACATCCGCATGAGGTTTCTACCCAGTTCGAATTCGCCTTGACCGATGACATCCGACTTTAGCAGAAGCACCCATGGTTCATCAGATTTTGCCGGTGGTTTTTGTAAATCGTGAAAATCATGTACCGCTTTGTCGCTTGAAAATACAACCGAATAGCCTTGCTCGGTCTGTTGTATCTGAGCAGAATATCCTGAAGCTGCTGCCAGTTTTTTCAGATTTTGATAAGCCGGTTCGTTATCTACTAAAACGGTAAAATCTTCGGTGTGTTCTTCAATCTGCTTTTTCGCCAGAACAAACGGAATCGGGCAGGGTTTTTCTCGTGCGTCGATGATCGGGTGCTCCATCTTATGTGCTCCTCATACATGTGATTGTCTTGCATCTTTCATGAAATTTCAATCGATTGGAACAGGTTTTATACTCCATTATCTTATTGACCGTATAATGGAGGGAGTGTTAGACTCCGGCTATGTCCGTACCGTCTAATCTGTATCAGGCATTCGATCTGTCGTTCGGAGCCCTTGCGAAACACAAACCGCTTTGCATTACGGTAGTAGGCAGCGGTGGAAAGACAACGACCATCGAGCACCTTGCAAGAACCTGGGCGTGTGGCGGCAACAGCGTTCTGGTTGCGACTACTACGAAGATGGCTCATCCGTCTTATCATTCGTATCCGTTTGATCGTTTTTATATCGTCGATAATCCTGATTTCGATCAAGGTCCCGAACCGTTATCGAATAGCGTCGTACTCTACGGAACCGATTTGCCGCAGTCGAAGAAGATCGGAAAAGTAGACGATATGAAGTTGAAAAACGTTGCATCGCGTTTTGATTATGTGCTTATCGAAGGCGACGGATGTCGCAATCGACCTCTGGCTTATCACGGCATGCATGAGCCGGTAATTCCTCCATGGACGGATGCCGTAATTGCGGTAATGGGGTTGCAGGCACTCGGTAAGCGACTTGACAAGCAGATACTGTACAATTACGACATGTATATAAAGGATTACCGGGATGATCATCAGATGGTTTCTTGCGCACTCTATCATACGCTTATGCATGCTCCTCAGGGGGTTCTCAAACATACCGAGTCTTTTATCCGCGTATTGTTTCTCAATCAGAGCGACACGACCGATGATTTACAAGTCAATGCGATGCGGGAACTTGTAATCCAAAACGGCGGTCTCGAATCATGTCCGGTCTTTTGCGGTTCATGGTTCACTCAAAGACTGGATTGGTATGATGTACCATGCCATACTCATACTTGATAAAGGATTCGTCATGGATAAGATATTTACAGAAGCAGCGAGACTTGAACAGGAACATAGATTGTTCGCACTGGTGACGATAATTAGGGTTAAAGGATCGACACCTCGCTCGGAAGGTAGGATGATTGTGCTTGCCGACGGAAAGAGCATCGGTACCGTCGGTGGAGGAATTTCGGAGTATGAAGCAATCAAGGAAGCTGTAAGACTGATACAACTTCGCCAAAGCGATACGATATGTGTCGATCTGTCGGTAGGGACGGGACACCAATGTGGGGGAACCGTCGAGTTGTTCATCGATGTAGTATCTCCTTCGAAGCGTATGGTTTTATTTGGAGGCGGACACGTCAACCAGGCTATTGCCAAGATTGCCCGAACTTGTGATTTCTCGACAGAACTGGTTGAGACGCGTTCTGAATTTGCCGACGATAAACTGTTTGATCGGATTCATCTGGGATCGACTGTAGAAGCTGCATTGAGCGATGTAGTAATCGATGAACATACGGTAGTGGTCATCGCAACCCATGGTATGGACAAAGAAGTCCTTCAACATGTCATTCCAAGTAAAGCAGCATATATCGGCATGCTTGGTAGCAGGAAAAAGGTCGATGCATACCTTCGCTACCTTAAGGAAGAAAAACAAATCGCATCCATGCACCTTGATACATTGTTTGCTCCGATCGGTCTCGATATTGGTTCTGAAACTCCCGAAGAAATAGCAGTCAGCGTTATGGGAGAAGTATTAAAGGTGCTGCGAGGCGGCAGCGGACAATCTTTGAAAAAGAAAGAATCCAAGCTTGTAATCGTTCGTGGTGCTGGTGACATTGCAACCGGAATCATCCATCGGCTGCACAAAGCCGGGTACCGTGTGTTGGCGCTCGAGATCGACAAGCCTACCACCATCCGCAGAACCGTTGCGTTTTCCGAAGCAGTATATGAACGAAGCACGGTAGTCGAAGGTGTAGAGTGCAGATTAGCCAATACTGAGGAGGAAGCTCTCAACTTCATCGATCAAGGAGATGTTGCGCTTTTGTGCGATCAAAAAGGCGATTCAATCCGGTCGATGCGGCCATTGGTTGTCGTTGATGCGATAATCGCCAAAAGGAATCTCACAACAAATCCCTCGATGGCTCCTTTGGTTATTGCCCTCGGACCAGGATTTACCGCACCTGTTGATTGCCATGTAGTCATCGAAACGCAGAGGGGGCATGATCTGGGTCGCATCATCATCGAGGGATCTGCACAAGAAAATACGGGAATTCCCGGGATGATCGGCAATTATGCTGA
>JAAYDK010000405.1 GCA_012729295.1 Spirochaetales bacterium
CGGCCGATTACACTCTGGCTATCGAGGGCAACAACCTGATCGACCCGGATAACTACGATTCTGCTCTGGCTGCTGTATATAACAAGATCAACGGCTTTTTCTATCGTCCATATGCGGTAGACATGGTTCCTGCTCCGTGGGTGTGGCAGCTGGATATGATTCAGCTCACGACCGTTACTGGTCAGGTGCTACCGTCTATCGTGACAGGGAACCGCATCACGCTCAGGGATGGCTGTCGTTTGGAGGGCTTCGGTGAAACCGCAACCACGGCTGGTTATGCAACGTATGCGCCATTCACTGACAGCCAACGATCGGTTATCCAGAAAACGACCAGAGAGGTCATGCAGGTTTTCGGTGTCGATGCTGAGTGGATAAGATCAGGCATTATCAACAGCGACCGTATCGCAGCAGGCTCTATCGATTCGGAAAAGCTGGCAGCTAAGGCTGTGACTGCCGAGAAGATTGATACCGGGGCTGTGACTGCTGAGAAGATTGCAGTCGGAGCGATTGTCGCAAATTCGGCGATTATTGCTGACGGTGCCATTACATCAGCCAAGATAGGTGACGCCCAGATAACAACGGCGAAGATTGCCGATGGTGCAATTACGAATGCCCTGATCGGCGAGGCTGCTGTAGATACAGCTCAGATAGCCGATGGCTCGATCACCGATGCCAAGATCGTTGGACTGACCGCCAATAAGATTACGGCTGGCACTATTGATGCTGCCGAGATCGAGGTCGTCAACCTCAAAGCGGCAAATATCACGGTTGGCACCATAAACGGTCAGCAGATATCGGATGGTGCAATATCGTCTGAAAAGCTGGCAGAGGAAGCGGTTACCGCCGAAAAAGTGGCGGTTGGCGCAATATCTGCTGAGCATTTAGCCAATGGAAGCATTACGGGTGAAAAGATTGCACCCGGTGCGATAAAGGAAACACAGGTCAACTGGTCAACACATTTGCTGTTCTAGGAGGTAGTAGAGAATGAAGAAACGAGCCAGAATCAAGAACAACCGTATGAGGGCTGCTATCAGGCAGACAGTCGAGGAAGCCGTTAATCAAGCGTTTACCGAGGGGTTCAAATCTGTTCTGCACGATATCACCTATCGCATAGACAGTTTGATGAACATGGGAAGAATGCAGGCCGGGATGTCTCATAAGATCACGTCTGAAATGCTGAATCTTGCCATGCCTGTTCTGGATGGATTCACGTTCACGGACAATTCACCGGCTGCTGGCAGTGTTGCCTGGGCTGACTGCAATATCATGTACAAGGGCACGAAGTACACGATCACGAACGGTGACACGACTGACAAGTATATTTACTGGATGCTGGGCACAACGCCGACTACGTTCCAGACTTCCAATACAAAACCGGTTTTGTCTGATGATGATATTCTGATCTGCGTCAACAACGGTGGGATCCATCAGCTTGTCATTGGCGAGGGGCGCATGGTCGATGGTGCCATTCTGCTGGATGGCTCGATCGGTTCCGGCGAGCTTGGGTCAGGTGCAGTGACGACTTCGAAGATTGCCAGTCAGGCTATCACGAATGGACTGCTGGCAAATGATGCCGTGGATTCAAGCAACATCGTAAGTGGGGCTGTCACTGAGGCCAAAATCGGCTCCGGGGCTGTCGTTGCCGGTAAGATCGGTGCGGGGGCTGTCGGTGAAACGAATATCGCCAGCAATGCCGTGACGGATGGAAAGATCGCTGACGGTGCTGTTAAAGAAGGCAAGATCAGTACCGGCGCTGTTACCGAAACAAAATTGGGGTCGGGAGCTGTTACGACGACCAAGCTGGCTGACAATGCTGTTGATACTGGCAAGATCAATAACGGCGCTGTCAGCTCTTCGAAGATCGCCGATGGTGCCGTTATCGGTGCGAAAATCGGTGCTGGTCAGGTCGCCACTGATAAGCTGTCAATCGCTTCACATTTGCTGTTTTGAGATCAGGGGAAGGTGTAAGGCATTATGTACACGATACTGAACAACTCACCGGCAGCCGGTCATATACAGTGGGCGGATGTAAACATCCAGTACAACGGCGTATCTTATGCCATTGCGGATGGCTATACGAACTACACGTATGTTTACTGGCTGGCATCCAACCCGGGCAGCTTCGTTGTGTCGGACACCTTCCCTGTTCTTACGCCTGCTGACGTTCTGGTTTTTTTGAACAAGAACGGTATAGCCATGGTTGTGCCGACTGCAACGATCATTGACGGAGGGCTGATCGTTCCAGGCTCAATCTATGCTGCTGCTATTGCTGCCAATACTATTACAGGCAACG
>JAAYDK010000268.1 GCA_012729295.1 Spirochaetales bacterium
CGACCGATACAAATCCTTGGAACAGTCACGGTACGGGTTTCCAAGCTTATGTGGGGGCCGACTTACGTACGTGGGACGGTCCGTTTACGGTTTTCAATCCGCCTGAAGGATTTTGGGGAACTCATGATTTTTGGGCTCCCGAAGTTTATCATTATCATCGTTCATTTTATATGCTTGCAACATTCACTGCTTTGAACCATGTGCGGGCAACCCATATGCTGGTATCAGATGATATACTCGGTCCGTACGTACCGCTCACGAAAGAGCCGATTACCCCGTCAGGATGGCAGTGTCTGGACGGTACGCTCTACATCGACGAAACTCAGCATCCCTGGATCGTGTTCTGTCGCGAATGGGTTCAGGTACACGACGGTGAAATCCATGCGATGCCGCTGAGCGATGATCTGACTCATGCTGTTGGAAATCCCGTGCTATTATTCAAGGCATCATCGGCATCGTGGACCCGGACACTAGTACGGCGCGACGGTTCCGGCATTGAGGATGCACGGGTAACCGACGGGCCGTTCTTGCACCGTCAAGCCGACGGAAGGCTGGTGATGCTCTGGTCGAGTCTGGGGAGGCAAGGTTATGCGATGACGTGTGCGATTTCCGATAGCGGACGCATTACCGGTCCCTGGAGGCAGGTCGAAAAACCGCTTATCGATACCGACGGAGGTCATGGGATGACATTCAGAGCATTCGACAACCGTGTGTTCGTTACCTATCACAGCCCCAATAAGACACCATTCGAACGCTTGGCCTACCGCGAGGTTGTCGAAACACCGAACGGTCTAGAATTGTCTGCTTTCTGTGGAGATGCCCATGGGAACGATTGACCGAGAATCTTTAGTCAGGTGCCATAACGTTCACCTTACAACTTATGATCCTCATAATCCTCTTTCTGTCGGCAACGGAAATTTCGCGCTTACCGCAGATTGTACCGGATTGCAAACCTTCGCATTCGAATCGGGTGCGAGCATACCACTTGCGACCATGAGCCAATGGGGCTGGCATCGTTATCCCGATTCGCCTTCGAACGCCGATAACCTTCAACTTCATTACTACGACGCAGGAGGAAGACCGGTCGGTTACATGACCGATGCGGGTAATCAACAGGAACTATTTGATGCGTTACGGTGTAATCCGCATCGGTTCAATCTGGGTATCGTGGGATTCTGTAGTGAATCGGGGGAGCCTGTAAAATCTTACGAAATATGTAATGCTGATCAAACACTTGACCTGTATAGCGCAATTATGACGAGCTCGTTTACCCTGAGAGCTTCCCCTGTCCATGTTGAGACACTTTGCCATCCGGATATGGATCTTGCAGCTTTCCGGATTACAAGTACAGGTAAAATCAGATTGGCACTCCGATTCCCGTATGCATCGCATCTGAAATCAGCAAGCAATTGGGATTCTCCCGGTTTACATAGCTCGCAGCTACACCGCATTGATACAGAGACTTGGCAAATTAATCGAACGATGGATTCGACAGTCTATTCGCTTTCCATCGCCAGTCAGAACACAAATATCAGTAAAATCGATAATCACCAATACCTCATAGGAACCGATCAAGATGTCTTGGAGCTTCGGATCCTGTTTTCTCCAGAACCGAATTACAGTCCCCTGCCATCCTTCGATGCGTGCAAAAAAGCCTGTATCCGCTGGTGGCACCAATTCTGGACGGAGGGCGCTGCAATCTCTTTCGAAGGCAGTCGTGATGCTCGAGCTCACGAACTGGAACGAAGAGTGATTCTTTCTCAATATCTGACGACGATTCAATGCCTGGGCTCGCTTCCTCCGCAGGAAACAGGTCTGACGTGCAACAGCTGGTACGGGAAATTCCATCTTGAAATGCACGTTTGGCACGCAGCGTGGGCAATTCTGTACAATCGTCCGGCTTTAGTCGAACGTAGTCTGCAATATTATCGTAAGATTGCTCCTTGGGCTCGCGAGCGAGCTCGCCAGCAGGGATATCAAGGTTTGAGATGGCCGAAAATGACCGATCCTTGTGGGGCCGATAGTCCCTCTACAATCGGCCCGCTGTTATGCTGGCAGCAACCGCATCTTCTGTACATTACAGAATTGCTCTTTCGTTGCACACAATCGTCCGAACATGCAAAAGAATACGTTGAACTGCTGTTCGAAATCACCGAATTCATGGTCGACTACGTACAATGGGAAGCCGAGAATCAACGTTTCGTATTAGGGCCTCCGGTCATTCCGGCCCAAGAAAATCACCCGGGCGAATCGACATTGAATCCAGTATTCGAACTGGAATACTTCAGGTGGGGCATCGCAGCAGCCATCCAATGGAAACGAAGATTGAAACAAGATATACCTGTGCGATGGAAGTATGTGCTAGATCATCTGTCCGAGTGTCCGGTCGACACTGTTATGAACACGTATAAGGCACATGAACATTGTTCTGATACGTATGGCTCCTATGCGGATGACCATCCTTCGTTTCTCTTTGCATATGGATTTCTACCAAGCAAGAAAATAGATGTGAAACGTATGAGTGCTTCATTCGATGCTGTAATGAAGCAATGGCGATTCGAGAGCATGTGGGGCTGGGATTTCCCTGCGATGGCAATGACCGCAGCCCGGTTAGGCCGAAAAAAGGACGCAATCGACCTATTGCTGCTTGATTCTCCTAAAAACACCTACATGCTCAACGGACATAATCGACAAGGTACTTCAGAAGCACTTCCGTTATACTTACCGGGAAACGGAGCGCTTTTATTAGCCGTAGCCATGATGGCCGGCGGATGGGACGGCAGTAACGGCAATGCTCCGGGATTTCCCGATGACGGCTCATGGAATGTTAGCCATGAAGGTCTCGTTCCATATCTTTGATAGATAAGGGTTATTATATTTTACTCTTGATCCTTTAATGAACAGAGCAGGCAATTGGTATCTGTCTTCGAAAACCAAATTGAATCTACTGTATATAAATCTAACTGAATTATGAATCAACGAATGTGTTTCTTACCGGACCTCTAACGAGTATCATCATGATAGCTTTGTATGGATGACAACAAGAGTATGGGACTGTGAGAGCGTTCTGAATTAACTCGTTTGCAAGTCCGGCAATCTATGGTTAAGATGCACGGTTATAGATAGCGAGATGGTCTGTCCTCAACGTAAAATCCACGAATATCAGGCAAACGGTATGTTCAGGCGGTGTAATATGTCTATCAAAGCCTTATGGGCCTGTTTAAAAGGTTCTTCTCCTGAAAATCCGCGAGTGGGTCCGGCATAGGCAAGATGGGGCTCTAAAGAGAGGACGAGATCTTTAGTTCGAACGGCATCCAGAATCTTTTCAAGCTCGACATCACCTTCTCCTGGAAGTACGCGTTGGTGCGAGTTAAATGTAGCGTCTTTGATGTGCATGTACTCGATATATGGCATTAATAGCGGTAGACAATCGGTAAAAGGTCTTTCTCCTGAGCCAACAAAGGCTGCTGCATCAAATGCACATCTCAGATGTCCACTATCGACTGCTTCAAACAATTGCCGCGCGACTTTTCCCGTCTGACCTACTGTGTTGTGGCCGCCTTCCATAACTAAAACGGTGTCTGCCTTTTTTGCTTGATCTGCCATCAGCGATAATTTTTCTGTCGAGAGGGCGATTGCTTCATCGATCGTCATGCTTTGTTCGTTGAAGAAGGAAAAGATTCTGATAAATTTACACCCGAGAATGTGTGCGATTTGAGAGGCTTTTTGCACCTGTTGCACGACGATCGAGGCTGAAATGGAAACAGGTTGTTTACCGATTGGAGAAGAAACACAGGTGATGGTAATTCCTCGACCGTCAGCTTGGTTCCTTATTTCGCGAAGCGCACGCTCCGAAAGATCCATCACACTGACATCGTCGACGGTTCTGACTTCCATCCCCTTAAGTTGCAGCTCTTGCATCACTCTAAACTGATCGGCGAGTGATGGTGCTATTTCGTCTGCGAAACAACTAATTTTCATATTCAGTCTCCTCATCGAAAAGAACTCAAGCTACCCGTATCACTACAGGCAGCTTGTGAATTTCTTTTTACAGAGCTTTATTCCATTGCTCGGGAGAAATACGGACGATATCATCCGTATCGGCAGATGCATGGATGGCATCGCACACCGTGGTAAGGTTGCGTGTAAACGTAAGCGGAACACGATATTCGCATGTACGGCGGATTACGTCGGCAATATGGGAATAAATCGCGAAGCGGTCGCCGTTATGCTGACCTGGCAGCGGATAGGTTTTATTATCGTCAGCCGTCTTGCTTCGATATGCTGTCGGATCAATCGGTCCCGGATAGCTGATTTTATGCACATCGATGGTTCCGTCGGTTACGAAAATCGTTCCCTTGCTGCCCTGCACAATCCAGTGGGGCAAATTGTCCACCATAATGCAGTGCTCGCAGTTGAGAATAATACCGCTTTGGGTTTTCATCATCGCAATGAAGGTATCCTCGCAATCTCCGTCCATGATTACCTGTTTTTTCTCTGCAAAGACCTTCACGATCGGTTCGTCGACCAATGCAAGTAGCTGACCGAGAAGATGAGGTCCCCAATTGTTGAGGTACCCGCCGCCAAATTTTTTATAAATCTGCCAGTCATAGCGTTTTCCGAATGTTCCTGCGCGCCTGCGGATCTCGTACACCTGTCCGATATCTCCAGAGTCGATGATTTCTTTAATGGTACTTAAGTCGGTGCCCCAGTTCTGCGGCAAGAACGGCATGAGGCTTACCCCGTATTTTTCCTTGGCCTTTTTCGCTTCATCGATGATGAATGCAGCATCCTTCGAGTCAAGCGCCCAAGGCTTGGTGATCAGGACGTTCTTACCGGCACGAAGGCAGTCGGCGGCGACTTTCGTATGAGAAGCGCTGTCGGTAAGTACGACTATGTACTCTACGTCGGTAGCTAGCAGGGCCTCGCTGCTTTCGTATGCCTTGCAGTCTGCATGACCGTTTAGATAAAAAACTTTCGCCAGTTTTTGAGCTCTGTCGTGCACGAGATCGTAGGTTCCTGTTACGATAAATTCCGGATGCTTGAGCAAAATCGGCGTATGAAGCTCGTTTGCGTTTTTCCCGCATCCGATAATGGCAGTCTTAATGCGAGCCATGGTGTTCCTCCTCTATGAACAAAATTGTTGTTTTAATTGCGTCAGTGCTTTTTTTAGGCTGTCGGGACTCGTACCGCCTTTGGACTCAAAGGAAATGGTTTCGTCGTATCCGAGCTCTTTCAAAATCTTTAGTGCTTTTTGAAGAAATTCGCTGAATCCCTCTTCCGGAAGCATACGGTCCATTTCGCAAATGTGCACGTGATGGAGCATCGGGTAGACATCCCTAAGATCCTCTGGACTTTCTTCGTTGTATTGCATGTGCATGAGGTCGGCGAGCAATTGTATCTCCGGTTTGTTGATTCGATTCACGATATATTCGCCGTCCTTTACCGTCAGGATGATGTTGCAGGATTGTTTGCGCAAAGGCTCCATCACAATCGTAATGCCGTATTTCTGACAGTACGGGACAATCGAATCTTCGATAACCTTGCAAATCTCATCATATCCTTGCTCGAGGCTCTCGCCTTCGGGGATGTTTCTCGAATTATTGCTTCCGAATACGATCTTTTTCACACCCATGCGTTGTGCTCGGCCCATCGCCTTGTCAAGATAGGCATCGATTTCAGCTTTGTTCACCGTCGGTCCGGTAACCTTGATACGGCCGGGGAAATAATTACAACTGCAGTCGCAGGCAAGATCAAGACGCTTGAGCTCTTTCAAAAGTACTTCAAAATCTTCATCGCTGAGCGTTTCGATCATCATCAGCGGGAATTCGACAAAATCGAATCCGGCCTCCTTGATACGCCTGACGAGTTCGTACTCTACCCTGTCGCGTGTCGCCGTTGCAATATCGGTACACATTCCATAGCGCATGTTTAGTCCTCCTCATAACTAATAAATCAAACTATATAACCGGCAAGTCTCGGCAGCCATGTCGTAAGGGGCGGCCAGAACGTAATGAGCAGCAGTGCCACCACCATGAATGCCAGCTGAGGCAGTAAAGCTTTCGTCAATCGCTCGATACTGATGTTTCCCACCGAACAACCTACGAACAGAACCTGTCCGACCGGCGGGGTCAAAAGTCCGATACCGAGATTTAGTATCATCATGATGCCGAATGTGACCGGGTGCATACCGAGTTTAGCAACTACCGGTAGCAAAATCGGAGTCATAATGTAGATAATCGAAACCATGTTCATGAACATTCCCATAACCAATAAAATTGCGTTGATGATGAGAAGCATTAAAATTTTGTTTGTCGTAATCGAAAACAGACCCGCGGTAACCATCTGCGGAATTCGCAAGAATGTGATAACCCAGCTGAACGCTGTTGCACAAGCTGCGAGGATCAGTACTGCACCGATGGTCTTAATCGTACGTGTGAAAGCGTCGTGTAGATCCTTTCTCGTTCCGGCACGTTCGACTACGAAGGTAAAGATAAAGCAGTAGATACACGCTGCCGCTGCAGATTCGGTGGCCGTCATCCATCCGAAGAGTACGCCTCCGACGACCACTACCATACACCCGATGGTCGGGAGCGCTTTCCAAAGCGCGTTGATAAAATTGTTCCATTTAAATGGTTCGGCAACGGGATAGTGGCGTTTTTTCGAAACATAGAAGCAATAGACTGCAAGACAAAGCCCGAGAAGTATCCCACTTAGATACCCACCCATATAGAGTGCTGCGATCGATACTCCCCCGGCTGTAATGGCGTAAATTACTAAATTATGGCTGGGTGGGATGATAATCCCCTGAATTGCCGAAGTACAGGTAAGCGCTACTGAAAAATCCTCTTCATACCCTGCGTCTTTCATCAAGCGGATGACGATCGGACCGAGCGAGCTTACATCGGCTACCGAAGATCCGGATACGCCGCCGAAAAACATCGAGTCGACGACGTTCACCATCGCAAGGCCGCCGGGCATCCAGCCGACCAGAACGTTGGCAAGTCCTACGATGTTTTTAGACATCGATCCTATACTCATAAATTCACCCATCAGCATGAAGCACGGGACTGCTAAAAGCGAGTAGTTGGCCATTTTGTAGAAAATGGACTGGAATACTACCAGCAAATTGATATTCATGAATAAGCAGGTAAAAACAGCAGAAAGACCGAGCGCGTAGGAAATTTCCACCCCCATAATCAACATGAGGATAAAAGAGCCGGTCAGAATAATGATTCCCATCGTCATACTACTCATTTTTCAACATCTCCAGTTCTTTTTCCGCGTCACGAAGGTGACGGTCTGTAAATATCCTTTTCGTATCGAACAAAAGGAAAAGCAGGCAAAATACTCCGGTAAGCAGACCTGGAAGAACTTCCCACCTAAACGATAGGTTAATTGCACCGAAACGTTGTTTTGTGGTTAAAAATATCAAAAATCCGTAGTAGACCATTAACATAAAAAACGCGAGTTTAAGAAAATATCGAATGATCCCGAACACCCGTAACAGCTTGGGAGGAAACGCGTGGTCGATAAACGTAAGACGGACATGACTGCGGTGGAATTCCGCAATGCACGCGCTAAACAAACCGACCCAAACTAGGAGGAATAAAGAAAATTCTTCAGACCACGACGGGGTAAAATTAAAGAAGTACCGCCCTACTATCACAATCAGCAGTACGACTATGATAAGAAAAAGGGCTACGATACATATCCAGTTGGCGATATTATAAATTGCTTTCTTAATCTTTTCTAACATATGGTTTCATCCTCTGTAACAGTCTCAATCATGCTCTCTTTTCGGTAGAAGAGCATGGTATTGTCAAATCAATCTTCAGCCTATCGTATCCATCACGATAGTTCGGCAACACGATCAGTAATACCTCCTTGTAAAGCAAC
>JAAYDK010000269.1 GCA_012729295.1 Spirochaetales bacterium
CGACATCGAGGCTCGTCGGCTCTCCGATTACTGCTCCATCGGCTTTGATTGGTTTCTTAATCAAATCGTAGACGCCTTTTGCACGATACTCTTCATCGACGGCTCCGATGAAATATACATTCACCGGTAGTTCTCCGGTCTCGTCTAGAATTGCTTTTATTGCGCAGATCATCGCAGCAAGAGATCCTTTCGTATCGCAAGCTCCCCTTCCGTACAGCCTGCTGCCTTCAACCACGCCGACTGTCGTCGACCGTGCGTCCGAGGGAATGGAAACAGTATCCATGTGTGCTTCAAACAGCAACGTTTTACCAGGATTCCTGCCCGGGAAAAAACAGATTAGATTTTCTCTTGCGGGAAACACTTCTTGTCTTTCGACGACTGGGTGATACGCAGAAAAGAACTGTTCGATATAATCGGCAACGGCAGCTTCACCGCTACCGCCAAATTGCGGATTCACGCTTTCGATCGAGATTAAGTCTTTCAGCGTAGCAAGAACTAGGGAATCCGTTACATGGTCAGTCATAGTAAATCATAAACCTCCGGTTTTAGTTTGAGAAAACGGATTGTTAATTCATTTCAAATCCACCGTCGACGTTTAAAGTCTGACCGGTTATGTAATCGGCTTTGGAACTGCACAGGAACAGCACGGCCTCTGCCATATCCAAACCCGTTCCGGGTCGTTTTAAAGGAATTCGTTCGATGAACTCCACGCTTGCCTTATCTGCAGAGATTCCGAAGATCTTGCTCTTGTCCTGGCTGTTTTTTTCCCACATCGGAGTAAGAACTACACTAGGAGCAACCGCGTTAACATTGATATTGTACTGCGCGAATGCGAGAGCAGCCGACTGCGTTAGGCTGATTACTCCCGCTTTCGTTGCAGCATAATGCGCCTGCACCGCTCTTCCCCGCCTGCCGGAAATAGATGAGAAATTCACAATCTTGCCAAAGCTTCGCTCTGAGCGATCACGATTTCTGAATTCTTGTGGAATCTGCGAAATCATTTGTGCCGCACAAGCCTGTATGAAGAAGAATGTCCCGCGCAGGTTTACATCAATAACCCGGTTCCATTCTTCAACACTGATTTCTAAAAACGGAAGGCTCTTCATGACACCTGCGACATTCACAAGGATATCGATTCTTCCGAACTCGGACACGGTCATATCGACGATTCGCCTGATTTCCTGTACGTCGCGGATGTCGGCCTTTACGCCCTTGGCGATATTCCCATGAGCGGTAATATCTGTTTCGGTCTTATGAAGTGCATCGGCATCGATATCGACGATAACCACCTTAGCTCCTTCTTCAGCCAATTTTATCGCAACCGAACGACCGATTCCCATTGCCCCGCCGGTGACTATAGCAACCTTGTTTTCTACTGCCCCAACCATGTTGACCATACTCCTTCATAATCGAACATCTTTGAATACCATATCCTGTATCTCGTATACGGTAAACCTTCGGGGCCGAGTTGTCAATCAAAACAATACGTGTTTTTTTATGGAC
>JAAYDK010000270.1 GCA_012729295.1 Spirochaetales bacterium
CAATTCACCATCTTAGTCGGAAGAAATTCGAAAGAAAACGACGAATTACTTCGCTCATGGGTCAAGGGAAACGATTGGTGGATGCATACTCGGGATGTTCCTGGTCCTTATGTATTTATCAAATCTTATGCTCAAAAGAGCATACCGTTGGAAACGCTGCTCGATGCCGCCCATGTGGCACTCTGGTATTCAAAGGCAAAACAGTCTGGGAAGGCCGACCTGTACTATACTCAGGTAAAATATCTACGCAGGGCGAAAGGCGTAAAGAAAGGAACCGTCATTCCTACTCAAGAGAAGAATTTTTTTGTAACGTTGGACGAGAAACGGATAGAAAGGATATTTTCTAGTAATGGACAGCAGTAACACCATCGGACATAGTCATGCGGGAATTCTCTACCCTTCGGATATCGAAGAACTGCGTGGTGCTGTTCGATTAGCTTTATCAGACGAACGTTTCTCTTTGCCAGCGGCAGCATTGATACCCCACGGTTCATACCGTCATATCCTTCCGGTATTAAAAACCACTTTCTCGTATATACAAAATTGTAAGCCAAAACGTATCGTCCTCATTGGGAAAGCCCAGCGTGATGTGTTTGGTACGGACTTCTCTCCGGTGTTTATCACAACTAAAAGCGATAGATATTCGACACCGATGGGTAACATCGCTATCGATTATCAAAGCATAAGCGAAGCAATTGCGAATACTGCATTATGCGATGATTCCTATTTCCATGAAGATACTGTGTTGGAACCGATACTCCCTTTCATCGCGAGTACGTTTACCGAAATTCCGGTCATTCCTGTGCTTGTGATTCCCACAGATGATGTAGAACATCATGTACAGGCACTTTTCAATACGATTGAACGATCTTTCCGGGATGTCTTATATATCTTGAGCGCAAACATCAGCAACTATACCGAATCAGAATCAGCACTATCCCAGGCCAAGGCCGCTATCGCATCGATGCAAAGCGAGTCTCCATATGCACACGTATCAGACGAATACTCGATTCTCCGTGCAGTACGTACGAAAAAGCCATGGACATTGCTTTCTCTTCGTTCTTCATATGGCAGAACTTCTTTTACCGATCGGTCAAATATACTGAATAACAACATACGGGAAATATGGTATGCTGGTGCAGTGAAGGAGATGACGTAATGGATTCCTTTATCGTATCGAGAATCGAGTCCGCTTCTACAATCACTACCCGAATATGCATCGGGGAAGCCTCAGGCGAAATGCCGAGACACCTCATGCTCGGACAAAAAGAATGCGGATACATCGTTTCGGATATGGTCGCCAGACAGTGGTTTTACGATAATATCGTCGATCGCAACGGGAAACGGTACCTTGTCTTCAACCAACTTGAAGTGGTTCCTTTTTTCGAATACCTAATTTCAAATCGATCTCGACCAGTCGATCTTCTTGGAAAGATAGCTGAGGCGATGACTATTCTACCAGCTGATTTTTTTCAGACTCAGAATGGATTTATCGAAGCTTGGAGAATTTTTTTCGTAACAGACGGATCACTTCTCTTTTTACCAAAAATGTTGAGCGACATCATCAGTGTCACAGTCGATGATGATGTCAGATATGCTTGGTACGGCAGATTTGTAAAATCACAAGTCGAAGTTCCCTTTGCATTATGCCATCAGTTCACACAGTTTCTCTACTATGCATGTACCCTTGAAGCTCCATACGAAAGCAGGCAGGTACGGGAAGATGCATGGCGCCATATGCCGCTTTCAACGATTCTACCGGATGTTCATCAAGAATGTACGAAATGGGTGGATTCGACACTTTCGATGAATCCCAGGATGCAACGGGAAACTGTGAGCGCAGCCTATGCTACCGCTCAGAATCTGCAGTGGTGGATACAGCAGACCAAAACGTTTCATGAATTGCACATCGATTCGTCGGTATCGTCAGCGACGGCTCTCGAACATAACGACAAGGCAGTAACATTTTTAAAAAAACAATCGATTCGGGCTTCGAGAAGAGCATTCTTGAGAAAGCGTGGTGCACTAATCATCACAGTCAGCCTTATCGGTGCCGCAGTCGTGCTTATTTCAGGGAATTTGATTTCTCAAGCACTAAAACCCCCTTATACTGCGGGGATGTCGGCTGAGCAGGTCATCCGCGAGTTTTTCGAAAGCTGGAATAAACTCGACGTCAGTGCGATGTCGGCATCACTGGCAAGAAAAGTGAAAAATCCATACGATACTGAAGTGTCAACGTTATTTGTAAATAGCAAAGTGCGCATGGCATACGAAGGAATGAATACAATCATCCGTCCTGACGAGTGGCTTGCATCGGGTAAACCCGACGTTCCGGTTTCCTCGATGATTTACGGGGTTTCCGATGTAGCCATTACGCCTGTAGGAATGAACGTGTATCAAGGACGATTTAGATTTTTTGTTCCCTACCAGGATCCCTCTGAAGAGAGCGATCTGACGTTTAACGCAACCGGTACCAATCAAGTCGACTCGATCTGGGTATCTGAATCATCCGTTGTGCTGGAATTCGGAGTAACAGATTCAAAAGGATATTGGCAGATTTCATCTATTAAGGAGATTTCCAACGAACCGGTAGCTTTGCATCAGGTTTCGACGTTTGTACGACAAAACATACCGTCACAGATTCTATAACCGCATTCCGATAAAAAATTTCCAATAAGAGTCTCTAACGTTTTTATATCGTCCGGGTGGATCCAATGCACGCCTGGTAAACTTTTGAAAAATGTCATCTGTCGTTTTGCATACGCACGACTATTTTTTCTGATTTCATCGGGAATTTGCTCTTTGCCCAAATTAGGATCAAAGAACTCCCTGTATCCGATTCCCTGAATGCCAGGCCAATTTCTTTGTGCACCCATTTCTCTCAGACGGGCAATCTCTTGTTCTAGGCCGCAATTGAACATCACTTCGACTCTTCGATCGATACGTTCGTCCAATTCTTCTTTCGGACGTTTGAGCCCGATGACCAGCGGCTTAAGATGGCTTCTGACCGTATCGGGTACGCGGAAATCCGATAACGGTTTTCCCGTCATCCGATAGACTTCTAACGCACGGGTGATGCGATACCCGTCAGACGGATGAATCCGTTCGGCAGAAACCGGATCGACTGTACGTAACATCTCGTGGCACCGGGACAACCCGTGGGTATCAACTAGCGCAGCTACATCTTTTCGAATCGAGGGATTGCTCGGGGGTGAACAAGGCAGTCCGAACAAGAAATGTTTGAAATAATATGCCGTGCCGCCGCAAAGGATTGGAATTTTATTCT
Organism: Spirochaetales bacterium; assembly: GCA_012729295.1. Classification (GTDB taxonomy): domain Bacteria; phylum Spirochaetota; class Spirochaetia; order Sphaerochaetales; family Sphaerochaetaceae; genus JAAYDK01. Next base: position 3,287 of record JAAYDK010000270.1, read on the forward strand.
GTTCGATCAGACGCGAACATGCTTCATCAGCCAGATTCACAAAATCGCCGACTGAAAATTGTTCCCAAGGATCTCGAATATCGATTAACAGGTGCTCAATTCGCTTCAACGTTTCGGTATCGGGTTTTGCCGAACCTATATCAAGATGCCGATACACCTGTTTGGAATCGGCATTGATGACCGAGAATAATCGAGCGTCTAGATGAAGCAGAAGGTCGGTTTTCCCTACTCCCGTCGGACCGAAGAGGAATATAACCGGAAACTCAGGTCTTGTCTTCGTTGGTGTAGTCGACATCTTCCGTAAGCACCTTTTCAAGTACCTTGGAGACGACCTTCTCATTATTGTTCTCTAACTCCTGATCGCCGTTTGCAGCTATAATATTTGACAGACTGATCGCGACGCAGGTCATCTCATATACATTGGATTCACTGTCGATGAGAGTATCTAACGGAATACTCAAGGCTTTTCTCCTAGCTGGAATATATTGCAACTGCCAGATGATACACGATTACCACTTCTTTGTACAGAGGTCGGGCTATTGGTCATGACAGTCTCTGCTTTAGAGAATTGACTCTTTGTACAATCATATCGGCAATTTCTTGTGCGTGATAAAGTTCTGTGTCGATAATCAGGTCTGCGACCGACGGATCGGTATTATCGATATCATATAAGCGTTTATAGCGTGCCGTATCTAGGGCATCTCTCGCCAAGGTCTCTTCTAAACGTTTCTGGGGGGACCCACCCTCTCGAAGAAAAATACGCTGGGCACGAGTTTCAGCAGACGCGGTCAAATAGACTTTCAGATGAGCGTGTTCGAGCATCCAGATTGCCAGACGCGAACCTAAAACGCAGTCTTGCTGTGCCATAGCCATTTCAACTTGACGACGATCTAGTTCTCTGTCTATCGAATCATCTTGTTCGGCCAGCTTGCACAAATGCCAAAAATCTACGTTTCTCTCCTTTGCAAGATTACGGAACGTAAAATTTATCAACGGATATCCAAGCTGGGAGGCTACCAACGTACTTACAGTCGTATTTCCACAACCACTTTTCCCCGAAATTGCAATCCTCATCCACGTATTTCCCCTTATTCTATATTTCTGACTTGTTCGCGAATATTTTCCAGACAGTCTTTCATCACAACCACCGAATGGTTGATTTCCACCATCGTACTCTTGCTTCCGATCGTATTGATTTCCCTATTCATCTCCTGGCAGAGGAAATCAAGTCTTTTACCGATAGGTTCGCTTTTGCCCAACAACGATCCGTATTCGTCGACATGTGCACCGAGTCTGACAATTTCCTCATTGATCGAATACCGATTCAGCATAACTGCGATTTCTTGTAAAAATCGATTCTCGTCGTATCCGCGTTGGCCCAACAGTTCCTCGAATCGTGTAAGTAGTGTATCCTTAAGGCGTGTTTCAAGTTCTCCGGCATAACGCTTGACAATCAAAAGATTCTTAGACAACTCGTCGCCGAGTCGAACAAGATCAGCAAGAGTAACCTCGCCTTCTCTCATTTTTGCTACATCAAGCTGATGCAGCGCCTCCTGCAATGCATCAAATAACGGTACGCTATAGACAGATCCGTCCTGCTCTCGAACATTTAATAAAATCCCCTCAGCGCTTACAAAATCAGATAATGAAGGTTCCGTCTGAATATGTGCATAACGAGCAATTTGTCTGAAGGCTGTAGCATAGGACTCGACAGCCTGTTGGTCGACGAGCAACTCGATTCTATTTTGCAGCTGTTTAACACGAACGTTGACATCGATATGTCCTCGCTTCGCAATGGTTTTAACACGCTGATCGATTTCCTGTTCGAAAGCAGAAAGGAAATATGGAATCGCATGGTTTATTTCAAGAAACCGGTTATTATATGATTTTAGCTCTACCGAAAGATGACATTCATCGGTTGTCCTTTCGGCGAATCCATATCCTGTCATACTTTTCATCGCAATCCACTCCTTATTTTGGATGCCAGCAGGTGAAACAGCTGTTTGTTATTTCCAGCTCCCATGGTAATGCACACATCGTTAGGTTTCAACATACTCAAAACCGTTTGGCATAACTCGTTCTCGTCGGCGATATGTTGCGCTCCTGCCTGACGGGCGAGCGATTCGGCCAGCAGGCGACATGATTGACGGTCACCGTCTTCCCTAGCCGAAGCATATACGTCTCTGACAAATACGATATCGACCGAGCTTAACACTTCGGCGAATTGGTCGAACAAAGCTTTGGTACGCGATACGGTATGAGGTGCGAATACTACGATTATCCTCTGATACGGATACCGTAGTCGCAGACTTTCGATGGTAACGCTCATCTCTGTTGGATGATGAGCATAATCATTGACCAGAACAATTCCATCGTTCAGTTTTAATGCTTCTGAGCGACCCTTGCAACCATGGAATCGCTCGCCTTCTCGTAACATTGCAGAACATATCGGTAATTTTGAAAGGTTTTCTTTTGTTAACAGATTGTCCTGCAGTAAGACGATTGAAGCTGAAAGTAATGCGGCTCCTACGATATCGAGCGTAAGGGGAATTCCAGGTAGCCTAGAGATGAACGTACCGTCGAGCGAACTTATCTTATAATAACCCTCGAAGGCCTCATACCGATAATCATACATACAAAAATCGGCTTCACGCGTAGTCCCATAGGTGATGACAGTAAGATCCTTTCGTTCACGGGTGACTAGCTTGGCCAATGAAGAACCTTTGTCTTCATCAACACAGATGACGACACACCCGCCTGATTCGATTCGTGTACAAAAAGAGACAAAAGAATCGTAGACTGCCCCCTCGTCTGTAAAATAATCGGGATGATCAAAATCAATCGTAGTAACGAGTGCACCCTTCATACGGTACAGCAGATAATGATCCTGATATTCGCATGATTCTAGAATTCCGATTGAATCACCGTCGTACGTTCGATATGGAGGGTGTAGCAAAGGAGCGCCGAATACGGCGAAAACTGGTAATCCCGTCGGTTTCAACATTGAATAAGCCGCAGCACTTGCAGTCGTCTTGCCGTGTGTTCCGGCAACGCCGTAACAGGTTGAAGTTTTACTGATTTCAGCAAGAAATTGAGGATATGAATACAATGGGATATGTCGTCGTTCTGCTTCTGCCAGATAAGGATTGTTTTTATCGTATGCGGTGCTGTAGATAACCATGTCTGTCGAATCATCCAGATTATCTTCAGAAAAGGAATTATGGCAAACGATATGCTTATCTTCCAACAATGTTTCGGTAAAAAAGGTTTCCTGAGAATCGGAACCGGAAATTTCAGCGCCTGCATCGACGAGCACACAAGCCAGCGAAGCCATGCCGGTGCCTTTGATACCGACCATGAACACCCGTTTGTCTCGTACGTCCCGTGAAAATCCCATGAAACATCCTATAGATCGAAGTCTATGAAAAAGACTGTCTGCCGACAGTCTTTCCATTCATGAAACCATTAGATTATTTCGCGTTTTTGATGGCTGCGTTGCACTGCTTGCAGACCATACTCTTTGTGCCATCAACTTCGGCTTCGTACAGTAGCTTGATTGCGGTTCTTTTGCATACGGGACACTGACCGCGTCCGCAATCTTTCTGATCTCTAATTCCGGCTCCCCTATGTGCTTTTGCCATGAAACTGTCTCCTTGAAAAAATTGGTCCTGTATGAATATAGTGGGCTGCCTTACGATTGTCAAGCAAGCAGCCTAGGGAGTAAACGACAGACCTACTCGATACATAAGTCCTTCGTTTGCCAACCATTTCCCATCAAACACAGTAATTGGCACTTCAAGAAGCGCATTGAGTTCAAACGAACCTAGCTGTACCCCGAGACCGAATGTCCCCATCCCGTTCAAGGTGCTAAACGAAAATAGAGAACTAAATTTTGGTTTCTGCTCGCGATACCCGAAGCGGATAGCGATTCCGTAGTCGCTGATTAATTGGATGAGCAACTCGCTACCTATTCGTAATTCACGTGCCGTCTCGCTACCGATATTCGAAATATCCACAGCTGCACTGAAAACAATGCGATTCAGTTCGTTCTCCTTATCATAAACTGGAGTCTTAAATCCTAATCCAACCGTAAGATCATCGATAAGCGATCCCAATTCAAGAACTAGCTCGTTTGAAACATAATCCATCCTGAACAAAGAATCAGTAGCTAGACCGAGCGATATCATCTGATACGATACGAGCAAGCCCGCTCCCGTAGAAAAAAACTGGCTTCCTGCTACCGGGTAATACCGTTCGAAAAAAGTTTGCTGCAGGTAATCGAAGGGAGCACCGCCTTCAGTTAGTTCCACCGTTCGCTCCAACGTTGTTCCACCGATTGCGAACAAGCCTGCAGCAACATTTTCATTACCATAAGCGACGTTTAACTGCAACCTTGAACGGCTGTTAGCCTTAAAAGCTACATAATCGGCAAAAACATTCCTCTCGCTCAAAAGATATTCGAGTTCAATCGATAATGCAGCGTATTTGCTATTGAAAAGAGCACGAATCATATTGCGTGGCAACTGCCATCCGCTCAAAAGCGCTCCCGATTGGATATCGTAAGGGATAATAGCGTCTCCGGCACTAGCGGTGATGAGAAACTCGGTTTCTTCCTGGTAGAGCAAGCTGGCTGGATTTATGGATAGCGAACCATAGGTACCAGTTAATGCCACACCTGCCGACCCCATAGCCAGTGTCCGCAATCCGAGAGTACGGTTATCAGCTGCCAGAGGAAAAACGAGTATTATGAGATGTATAAGGAATACCATAATCCACACTAAACGTCTCACTGTGCCAACTCCTGTAACACAAAGCATACCAGAACAACTGATTCATCACAACATTCGTAGGCCGAATTGCAGCCTTGAGGCAAATGCTTCGCTGATGGATTGAGTCTGAGACAGAAGCGTCGAATTGCCTTCGCAACTACGCTCAATCATGCATCGAAGATGTTCGAATGTTTCGCTGTCTTCGGGATCTGCTGATTTCCTTAGCAGTGAAAGGATACGTTTTTCAATGATTACTTTTTCCTTTCCGTCTACTTGAAACTGGTCTGTATGAGTCAGTACGTGTAATAATTGTTCGAGTGCAGGCTGTAAATCATTCAGTACCGCCTGCTCCATACAGTGTATCCAAATTTCCAGGTCGGCAGGGTCGAATTTTCGAATATCCAGATCATGCCAAGAACGTTTTAAGATAGCTGCTCCAATAAATTCGAACGGACCCAGCGGTTGCATAGAACTAAATACTGCGTCGTCCAGTGCTCGCAGTCTTGCAATCATATCGATGAGTCCGATATCGGTCTCTACGATTGCCTGGATAACAGGCCCCTTACCAGCAATAAAAATGTGCTCGATCAAGGATTTTGCCTTTCTGTGCGGTTGACGCCCACCTTGATTACGCTTCGAAACAGCTATAGTTCTGACTTGCTTGAATCGCTGATGCAGGATATCAAGCACTTCTTCTGTTTGCAGAACTCCCGATTGGGGATACGTCAGGACGGCCACCCGAGTATCGATACGGTTTACCAAGCGATGGAGCGCTGAAAATGCATATTTGAGCGAACAAAACTCAGAATACGTCGAGCGAGCATCACTTCTGATTCCTGCACGATTCAGAAGTCGTTCATCACTATCTTTTTCATTATCGACCGGAATCTTATCCCACATTGCTATCGAGTTGAGCAAGTGATACGTACTGCCGTACTGATGAACCGTCGAAGGAGGATCGAGGTAACAGATGTCTGCGCTTCGACCGGAAACAGCATCTTCTGCCGGACAAAGTCTTACGGAAGCTCTCTGTGTCGGCCAATCGGGTAACACGGGAGCACGTAATTCACACATATTAGTTATCCGCGATAATGCCGATTTTTCAAAAGATCCAAATTTTTTATGATACGAGGTAAACGTCCCGCTCGTATTCGCCCTCCTTGATGCTTCGTATAGCAAAGATGCCGTAACAACACACTTTTCAGCAGCTGTGATTTTTCCTGTAATCCAATTGCGTTCGATTTCTTCACGAACTGCATCGATGAATAATGCATTTGAGCGAGTATAGAATAATCGTTCGCGCGTACCATCATATGATTCGTCGTCACGGGGAGCATAGTGCATGCTGATATAGCCCTCATCAGGCAAAATATTTGACGATGCCGCATACAGTCCCTGGAGGTTCAGCATCGTAATGTAGGCATCGATTCCTCCATATTCTTGGAACATAGTCGCCAAGTCATCGGCTTCCAATGCCAAATACACGAAGTTGGGGATAAAGGTAAACGGTTCTATATCACTCGAGACAACATTGAAACCCGACTTACGTGCGACACGTGAAACTGCACCGCTACCGGAAAAAGGATCGAGAAACAATGCGTCGCGTGGGTTTTTCACGAGTTGTATGAACAATCGCTCGAGATGATCTTGAATCGGTCGTTTCGAACCGACTACCGAAAGCAGTTGATCCGTTTCATACGGTTGACCTACATAGTGCATACTGACATCCTCTATAGTCGCTTCTTGTGCAATGTGTGGAAGACTGATACCATCATCTGTTGAAAGGAAGTTCTTTGTGAAAAGGTTATCAGCAATACCACTGAATGGCAAGTATTTTTCTGAATGCAGGATTCCTCCTTCCTATAACCCTTTAATTAAGCACATATGTACTGATTCAAGAACATGTACGGCTAATTCGCTGTTTTTTGCAATCGAGGGGTTGCATGTCGACGGCCATGACTATATTCCGGAAGCTATACAGCGAGGAGCCGTCGCTGTCGTGCATTCCAAAGAACTCACTTATTACGACTCTGCCCTTGCATATTTTAGAACCGACCGGATAAGAACGATGCTGTCCTTTTTGTCAGCAGAATTCTATGACAATCCGCAAAAACAACTCACATGTATCGGCGTTACGGGAACAGACGGAAAAACGTCTACCTGCGAGTTCATATGGCAGCTGATGAATCTGCTACACGTGCGTTGCGGACTCATTGATACCGTACATATGGACGACGGATCCAAGTGCATACCGAGCCCGTATCGACAAAGTACGCCCGAACCAACCGAATTATATCCGTTTTTATCGCAATGCAGGAAAAATGGATTAGCATATGTGGTAATCGAGGCTACAAGCCACGGATTGTCGGATGAATGCGCACGATTGAAAGATATTGAATTTTCAGCTGTAGTATTTACGACTGTCAGTAGCGAACACCTTGAATTTCACAAAACACTTGCGCGCTATATCGATGCAAAATTCAATCTTGCAAGACAGCTAGTCAAGAACGGGCATATCGTATCTGCTCGTGATTTCCCGTACCTTGAATCACTTAAAAGTATTGCTCCGAAACATGCGCGATTCGCAACATACGCGCTCGATAGCAGCAGTGATTGTGATCTTGCTGCTGTAACGCTCGCTCATGACCTGTATTCACGAACATGCCGGATTAATACGCAGGATCATGTTGAAATTCCATTCGGTCCGGGATTTTTTACGCGCAACATGCTAGGAGCAGCGTTAGCCGTATCACAACTGCTATCGATACAAGTCGATAAAATATGTTCGCTTTTTAATCAGTTGAAACCAATCGAAGGCCGGTTTGCCTTACAGAGATTTCAGCTACCTTTTAGCATCATCATCGATTTTGCGCATA
>JAAYDK010000271.1 GCA_012729295.1 Spirochaetales bacterium
GGTCTTCCGTTCGATACCGTTGTCTGTCTGAACGACCGGATGGCCCAAGGTGCGCTCGATGAATTGGCCAAAAGAACTATCCGAGTTCCCGATGATGTATCGGTTATCGGATTCGACGGACTTGAAGCATCCCGTTTCACACAACCGCCGCTGACCACGGTCGTGCAGCCGTTGCACGATCTGGGAACTTCGGCTGTTGCCATCCTCGACCGACTTATGCATAAGGAAAGCGAAGAACATATCGTGCTTACCTGTTCAGCGGTAATTAGAGAATCGTGCGGATGCGGACCTCATTTCAGCTTCAAATCAGAGCTTAAAGAATTTCCGCGCTACGCCAGTTCCTCTGAAAGACAGGCAATCTTCGACCTTATGATTCTCGTTCGCAAGGGAGATTATGAGGGGATGATCGTACGATTAAACAAGGCTATCGACACGACTATTGCCGAAAGCGGGGTCATAGACCGCTGGAACGAATATCTTTCGATTGTGGAAAACCACTGCACGCAGGACGATACTCCGATAAATCCAGCCTTGGCAACGCTTATGGGGGCTGCACGGGCGTTCACCGGTGAAAAAATCGGACGGTATCAGGCAGCAAAACGCATCATGGTAGAAACGTCGTTCGAGACCCTGCGGCATGTAAGTGCGATGCTTGCGGGAACCTTCGAACTAAACGAAATGTTTTCCAATCTTAAGAAAAGCCTCAGGCTGTTCGGGATTAATCGGGGCTACCTGGTAGGCTTGATGCCAAACCAAAAGCGTGCGCGTTTGCTCATGAACGTGGAAGAAGACGAACAACAATGGTCGCATCCTCCCTTGGAGTTCAACATAGCCGAACTGTTGCCTTCGGAAAAAGGACAGGTATGGAGAGAAGGCCAGTGGATTTTAATGCCGTTGGTCTATAACGCCGAACAATTAGGGTATCTGATCGTTCCCATCGGCATGGTGATACCTGCACTCTACGATGTCCTACAGGAACAAATCTCGAGTAACCTGAAAGGCACGCTCCTGCTCGAACAGATAAAATCTCACGAGCAGACGCTTTCTGAACAGATTGCCCTGCGTACCAAAGACCTTATAAGAACGAACCGCGAGTTATCGAACGAAATCAAGCGTAGAACAGAATTGGAACGCGATGTTATGGAGATATCGAGCAAGACGATGGAACGCATCGGACAAGAATTGCACGACGATTTGTGCCAGCACTTATTAGGCATATCGCTGCTTGCGTCTTCTGCACGAAAATCGGTTGAGGAAAAACGTCAGGATAAATCGGAGATACTAGGTCAAATCAGTCATTTGCTCAGCGAATCGATCAATAAGATAAAAACCATATCCAGAGGGTTGCTGCCGTTGGAAATGGATGCTCATACGTTCCGACAGCGTATCGAAGCCTTGGTTGCAGATACCAAACGCTATGCTCGGGTAGATGTGGAAATCGATGCCGATGCAGATTTTGAAATTATAGATGCGGACCGGTCTCTTCATGTATTTAGAATTATTCAGGAAGCACTTACGAATGCAGTCAGGCATTCGAAAGCGAAGCTAGTTAAAATATCTTTACGCACACAGCAGGATGAAGATTCCCGAATTTGCAGGATTGCAAGCGTAACCGACAACGGAGTAGGGCTTCCTGAGCGTATTCGCGACGGAGCGTTGGGATTGCGCATCATGCGCAACCGAGCGAGCATGGCGCAGGCACAATTGTCGGTTGAATCATCTCGATGTGGCACTTCGGTTGTCATTTGGTTGAAGGAAGAATGAGATGAGACAACACATTGAGTTTGTCGTGGTAGACGATCATCCGTTGTTCAGACAGGGATTGGTCAGTGTCATTCAAAATGTAAGCCGCTATAAGGTGGTAGGCGAAGCTTCCTCAATCGCAGAAGCTTTGCAGGTTATCGAAGAAAAGCTTCCGCAATTACTTTTAGTGGATATTGCCCTCAACAGGGAAAACGGACTTGAATTGGTCAAGTCCGTGAAAGCCATGTATCCTGATATCCTCCAGATCGTAGTGTCGATGTACGACGAAGTCATTTATGCTTCGACTGCACTCAAAGCCGGGGCAAAAGGCTATGTGATGAAACAGGAGGCAGCAGAAACACTATTGGAGGCAGTCGATACGGTCTTGAAAGGAAAAATTTATCTTTCTTCTGCAATGCACGAGCGTATGCTGGATTCGATGTTCACGCAAAAAACCAAACCCGAAATCGATCCGGTCGTGTTACTCAGCGTTCGTGAGCAAGAGGTTTTCAGGCTCATCGGTCAAGGCTTCGGCGTCTCGGAGATAGCTGAGGCTTTGAACCTTTCTTTTAAGACCATTAACGTGTATCGGGACAACATCCGTAGGAAACTATCGATTAGCGATGCGGGTGAACTGAGAAAATATGCGATAAAATGGACAAAAAGCAAAGAGATGTGAACGGGCCTAGGACAAATGTCCTAATCGATTTTGGGCCATATGCCTACTACCGTCCGCTTGACGCCGGCTGTAAGGTTCAAACAAGCGGGTAAACCCGGGACTTACCGCTGAACGCCGTCAGGTGTCCGGGATACAAAACGGTATGGCATGCCTGAAGCAATGGCCAAGGCATGAACACTAAGGAGGTTTTAGTATGGTACGAAAAATTGGGTTCGTAGTCAGCTTGATACTGCTGGTCTGTATCGGTCTGCCTCTGTTTGCAACAGGAACTACCGAAACTGCAGCAGCGGGACCTAAGGTCATCAATCTGTGGAGTTTCACCGATGAAGTTCCCAAAATGCTGGACAAGTACAAAGAGTTGCACCCGGAGTTCGATTATGAGATTAAGACGACCATCATCGCAACGACCGATGGCGCATATCAACCGGCATTGGATCAGGCTTTGATCGGCGGTGGCGCTGATGCTCCGGATATCTATTGTGCTGAGAGTGCATTTGTCCTGAAGTATACCCAGGGTGATATGGCTAACTATGCTGCAACCTATAAGGAACTCGGAATCGATGTGGACAATCTGCTCAAGAAAGCCGACATCGCACAGTATACCATCGACATCGGATCGAATGAACGCGGATTGGTTGGTCTTGGCTATCAGGCAACCGGCGGAGCATTCATTTATCGCCGTTCGATTGCAAAAGCCGTATGGGGAACCGATGATCCAGCGGTCATCAAGACGAAGATTGGTCCGGGTTGGGACAAATTCTTTGAAGCAGCTGCAGCCCTGAAGGCGAAAGGCTACGGAATTGTCTCAGGTGACGGAGACGTCTGGCACGCTGTCGAAGGCAGTTCTGAGAAAGGCTGGGTAGTCGATGGCAAACTGTTCATAGATCCCGCAAGAGAAGCTTTCATCGACATTTCTAAAAAACTGATGGACAACGGGTATCATAACGATACCAGAGACTGGACCGATGCTTGGTTTGCAGACATGAAGGATGCTAATCCCAAGAAGGTATTCGGATTCTTCGGACCCGCATGGCTGATCAACTATGTCATGGCCGGAAACTCGGGCGGAACGAAACCCGGCGAAGGTACCTATGGCGACTGGGCAGTATGCGAACCTCCGGTAGGCTTCTTCTGGGGCGGTACGTGGGTAATTGCTAATAAGAACAGCCCGGTGAAAGATGCGATTGCAAAAGTCATCGAATGGATCACGCTCGACAGCTCAACTACCGGTTTACAGTACTTCTGGGCAAACGGAACCTTAGCAGGCCCGGGTGGAACGAAAGACACGGTTGCTTCCGGTACGGTCATGAAGATGTCGGACGGATCGTTGCCGTTCCTCGGCGGACAGAATATGTTCGATGTATTCGTTCCTGCAGGCCAATTCGCAACTGGAAGAAACAAGCACCAGTATGACGAGACCATCAACATCTATTGGCGTGACCAAGTGCGTGAATACACCGGTGGTAACAAATCCCGCGCAAAAACCATCGAAGACTTCAAACAGCTGGTATTGGATAACCTCGCTCTTCCGATTAAGTAATCGGTTGTCGCATTACCGTACGGGCGGATCAGTCCGCCCGTATGTGGTTAATTTTTGCCCGGTATATCGTGCGCAGGAGGCCGAAAGAACGGACAAGTCCGTATGGGTACTGTGATGACGAATGTGTGTCCCGGGGATATTGGAGGTGAGTTTATATGCATCGCAAGAGTATCAGCTACGCAAAATACGGTTATATATTCTCCATCCCATTCGTACTGACGTTCTTAGTGTTCTCGTTATATCCACTTCTCTACACCGTTGTTATCGGATTCACCGATTTACGTGGAATCGGTGTTAAAGAATTACATTTTTTAGCACAACCGTTCGAAAATTTCAAATTGATTCTTAATAATCCCTCGTTTCGTAAAGCGCTTTTCAACACTGGATTTATCTGGATCTGCAACTTCATCCCACAATTATCCATAGCACTATTGCTCACTGCTTGGTTCACCAACCGTACTTATAAAGTGAAAGCTCAAGGACTTTTTAAAGTACTGATTTACATGCCAAACATTATTACTATTGCAACCATAGCCATCTTGTTTCATACATTATTCGGATATCCCAAAGGTCCGATCAATGATCTGTTCATGATGTTGGGCTTGATTGAAAAACCCATAAATTTTCATATACAGACAGGAACTGCAAGGGGTGTCGTAGCCTTCGTTCAGTTCTGGATTTGGTATGGCAATACGATGATTGTTCTGATTGCCGGAGTGCTGGGTATTAATCCGACTTTGTTCGAGGCTGCAGAAATCGATGGGGCAACTCCTCGACAGATTTTCTTCAGAATCACATTGCCAAGATTAAAAACAATTATTCTCTATGTTCTCGTCACCAGTATGATCGGTGGTATGCAGGTATTCGACATGCCTAAGCTGTTTTTACTTGGCGGACCCGATAATGCCACCCTCACTACAAGCGTGTTTATCTATAACCAGGCTTTTGCAGGTAGTTATCTGTTTAACCGTGCAGCAGCCGCAAGTATGGTGGTATTCGCCATCATCGCAGTTCTTTCTGTCATCCTTTTCCAAATTCTCCGAGACAAAGATGCAGCTTTACACCGCAAGTGGGAAAAAGCTGAACAGCGCCACCGTCGAGCCGAAGCAAAGGAGGCTGCAGTATGAAATCCAACAGCATTCGTTCGACGCGCATAGTTGCAAAAACCACTGTTTATACCGTATGCATCTTCTTGTCCCTGCTTAGTCTTTTCCCCTTCTGGGTCATGTTTATGAACGCGACCCGCAGCACTTTTGAGATACAACAGAATTCGATCGGACTCTGGCCTTCCAAATTCTTGGTGAGCAATTGGAATGTATTGACCGGAAAGAGTTTCAATCCCTTGGTAGGCTTTTCCAATTCGATGATCATCTCCAGCGGTGCGACGCTCTGCGCAGTATACTTCTCATCACTTACCGCTTATGCACTGGTAGCGTATAGTTGGAAGCTTAGACAACCATTTTTTACCTTTATCATGGCGGTTCTCATGATTCCGGCACAGGTGTCGAGTATCGGATTTTATCAATTCATGTACAGAATCCACTGGACCAATAATCTGTTACCGTTGATTTTGCCTGCGATTGCAGCTCCGGCAATGGTTTTTTTCATGCGCCAGTATCTCTTGGCTACGCTACCGCTCGATATCGTAGATTCTGCACGTATCGACGGATCAGGAGAATTTTATACATTTAACCGGATAGTCTTGCCGATTATGAAGCCGGCCATAGCAACCCAGGCGATTTTCACATTCGTACTGCATTGGAACAATTTCTTTTTGCCGTTGATTCTACTCACAAATAAAGACAAATATACCATGCCGATCATGGTGAGTCTGTTAAGAGGAGATATTTACAAAACCGAGTATGGTTCGGTTTACTTAGGGCTTTCGCTTACGGTTCTTCCCTTATTCGTAGTGTATTTCCTATTGGCAAAACATATCATCGCCGGAGTTGCTTTGGGAGCCCTGAAAGAATAAGAAGGATATTCGCAAGTTACTCGACAGCTGGGGCTTGAAGTCCCGGCAGGATGGTCTTGTCATGCAGAAACGACGTGCTGCAATGCAGATTTTGGAGGAAAATGTTCTATGAACACTGATCGTCAACGGGCGTTGCACTTATTAGAATCAATGACGCTGAAAGAAAAAATCGCTCAGCTGGTATCAGTCTGGTTGGAAATACAAGTAGACGGAAGTTTCACCATGCGCGGTGCATTCTCAAAAGCCAGACTGGCAAGCGAAGATAGATACGATATATTGAAGCACGGCATCGGTCAGCTTACCAGACCGTTCGGTACCATGACAAACGGAATCGCAGGCCAGGCAAAAGCGGTAAATACAATACAGAAGTATCTAGTCGAGCAAACCCGGTTGGGTATTCCGGCGATGCTGCACGAAGAATGCCTGATGGGCGCGATGGTCAACGGTGCCACCTTATTTCCAAGTGCATTAAATTACGGTTCTGCATGGGACCCCGATTTGCTGAAAAGAATTGCCACCACTATCGGAAACGAATTACGTACGTTAGGAATTCATCAAGGCCTCGCTCCCGTACTCGACGTTGCCCGCGATGCCCGTTGGGGACGTCTGGAAGAGACGTTTGGAGAAGATCCGTACCTTACCGGATGCATGGGTATCGCCTACGTTCAAGGACTACAGGGTTCTAATCGATCACCGATTGCCACACTCAAGCATTTTGTCGGGCATTCAGGTAGTGAAGGTGCGCGCAATCATGCGCCCGTGCATATAGGCGAACACGAAATGCGTAACCTGTACGGATTGCCATTCGAAATGGTAGTGAAAGAGGCTGCTCCAGGAAGCGTGATGCCGGCATACCA
>JAAYDK010000272.1 GCA_012729295.1 Spirochaetales bacterium
CCCGAGCCTTGTGCGGTACTTCCGCAGAATGCGGGAACCAGACGGTTTTCTTTGAATCCCTCGCGTAGGCCACGCCTGATATCATCAACTTCCAGTGTACCCGCATCGAAATATTTTTCCATCAGATCGTCAGCGCCTTCTGCAGCCGCTTCGACGAGGAGCACAGTGTATTCTTCGACTAGATCATTGTATTCGGCAGGGATAGGGCCTACTGTTTCTTTGCCGTTCAATGTTGAAAAATAGGCTTGTTTTTCTATAAGGTTGATGACGCCTTTAAAATTTTCAGCGTCGCCCATCGGGATTGTTACCGGAACGAACGTCGCGTGGAACTGCTCTTTCAAGTGGTCGAAGGCAGACGAGAATGCCGCCCGTTCGCGATCCATCTTATTGATGAATACGGCACGCGGCTTGTTGCGCTCGTTCAAGCGCCGCCATAACTTAATGGTTTCGATTTGTGCTCCGTCGCGTGCATCGACGGTTACGATTGCCGACTCGCAAGCCCGAAAAGCCAAAATTACTTCTCCGATAAAATCTGCGGTTCCCGGAGTATCAAGCACGGTAAAGGTTTTGTCGTCCCATGTGAAACTCGCAAGCGATGTATGGATGGAAATTTTTCGGGAAATCTCCTCTTCGGTGTAGTCGCTTACCGTCTTCCCCGATTCAACTGATTCAGCCCGGGAGATGACGCCACTGTAAAACAACATCTGTTCCAACAATGAGGTCTTCCCGGTACCGTTGTGGCCTACAATAGCGACATTCCTCAACTCAGTACTGGATACACTCATAATCCCTCCTACGTATCTTCAATTGTCTATGTATATTGCGAATACTCAAAGGATATCCTAGACTAGGTGCTTATTTATGTCAAACGGTTTCTAGGGTAATCGTAAAATTTTTGGCGTGGGTAACAAAGAGGCTAGACCGAGATTGCCAACTCTCTTACGGTGTGCAGAATACGCTCATGTTTCGAGACCGGGCGGTCTTCATCCGCACTCGCGGCAACATAGCCTACAAAATTCATCTTCAGATAGTCGCAGATTTCTTTAAACTGTTGCTGAATAAGACGATACTGGATTCCAGTCTCCTCATCGGCTCCCGTAATCAGCAATACTAGTTTTTTACCTGCAAAACAAGAAGTATCCAGTGCATAAAGTCTGTCTACGAATGTCTTCGTCTGAGCACTGATGCCCCACCAATAGACAGGAGATGCGAGTACGATGAGATCGGCTCCGGTTACCAGGGGGTACAGAATCGCCATATCGTCCTTCTGGACGCAACCTTGACCGATGCGCTTGCACATATTGCAACTCTTACACCAGTTGATATGCATAGATTGCAATTTTTTGCCTACGATTCGGCAATCGGGATGGTTTTCGCGGAATGCCGTGACAAAATAATCGAGCAAGAGAGCCGAGTTCGAATGTTCTCTCGGGCTACCGTAAAGAGCTAATACGTTTTTCATCAAAACTGACCTCCTTTCGGTGCGAAATGAGAAAATTCCATAGTAAACGTTCCACGACCCTGGGTCGAACTGCGCAAAGCTGTCGAGTAACCGAATAATTGCGCAAGAGGGGCCTTCGCGATAACGTGATCGGCCAGCGTCCGGCTTTCCATACTGTTGATAATACCCCCGCGGGAGGTAAGACTTCCCATCACCTCGCCGACATATTGCGAAGGAACCACAATGTCGACGCGCATGATCGGTTCGAGCAACACCGGTTCGGCATCCCTGCATGCGCCTTCGAAACAGAGTGCGGTAGCGGCTTCGAATGCGAACGGCGTCGAATATAGCTCGCTATACTTTATCGCGTCGAGCGTTATTTGAGCATCGACTACTTCGTAGCCGAATTTTATGCCCGATTTGATGCTGTTGAAGACTCCCTGGGAGACAGCTTCGAATAGTTCGGACGGCATGGTTTTCTCAGAAACTTTCGAGGTATAGCGAATACCAGAACCCGATGGAAGCGGCTTGACCGAAAGAGTTACCGAAGCTGTCTGCTGTTTGCCACCGAACACTTTGTCGAATACCTCCGTTCTCGATACTTCTTTAGTAATCGTTTCACGGTAGGTAACCTGAGGATTACCGACTCGCGCCTGTATTTTCATCTCTTTGGTCAATCTCGTTACCAAGACATCAAGATGTAGCTCACCCATGCCTGAAATTACCAGCTGGCCGGTATCGCTGTTTTCCTTCCAGGTAAAAGTCGGGTCTTCCTGGCTTAACATCTGAAGAGCTTCTTTAAGCTTATCCTGATCGCTGAGTGTACGTGGCTCAATCGCTACAGAGATAACCGGTTCCGGAAAATGCATTTTTTCCAACAGAATCTGAACACCTTCGCTACCGATCGTATCGCCGGTCTGTGCATTTTTAAAACCGATGATTACCCCGATATCGCCGGCGGAGAGTTCGTCTATCGTCTCCGGCTTATCCGCATGCATTCTTACCAGCCGGTTGATTCGTTCCCGTTTCTTCTTGCTGATATTTAAAATTGCCGTACCTTTGCGCAATACTCCCGAGTACACACGAACAAAACATAACGGACCTGCTTCGCGGTCAAATTGAATTTTAAAGATTAGTGCCAGAGGTTGGGCTTTCAGGTCGTGTTTGACCGAGACTTCGGTATTATGTTTCACCGAAATTCCTTTCATCGGAGGAATGTCGAGCGGGGAGGGAAGCAAATCGACAATTGCATCGAGCAACGGCTGTACTCCGATATTTTTTAACGAAGCTCCCACAAGAACGGGAACGCACGTGCGCTCGACAGTACCCTTGCGTAATGCCTTTATGACAAGTTCTTTGGCTATCGGCTCGCCTGCAAAAAACAGCTCGGTAATTTCGTCAGACATGGATGCGGCTGCATCGATTAATTTCTCATACCATATGTCGGTAAGATCTTTCATGTCTTGGGGAATTTCGTGATAGCTCATTCTTGAGCCCTGATCACCGCTATCGAACGTGATATAGCGTTTATCAAGTAGATCAATAACACCTGAGAACGTCGATTCCGATCCTACCGGTAGATACAGAGGGACGGCATCAACTTTGAATTTTGTTTTTACTTCTTCAACGACAGCAAAAAAATCGGCTCCTAACCGGTCCATTTTGTTGACGAAGATAATTCGGGGCACCCGGTACGTATCTGCCTGCCTCCATACCGTTTCGGTTTGAGGTTCGACTCCGCTGACAGCACAAATGACCGCGATGGCTCCGTCTAGGACCCGAAGGGAGCGTTCAACTTCCGCGGTAAAGTCGACGTGTCCCGGAGTATCGATAATATTGATCTTGTGGTCTTTCCAGTAACAGGTGGTCGCGGCACTTGAGATTGTGATTCCGCGATCTTGTTCCTGTTCGAGAAAGTCCATGGAAGCCTCACCGTTGTCAACCTCTCCGATTCTATGGTTTTCCCCTGTATAAAAGAGGATACGCTCGGTAGTCGTGGTTTTCCCAGCATCGATGTGGGCCATTATTCCTATGTTGCGAATTCGTGAATCATCCATGAAAATATATACCTCGTCTCAATCGGTCAGATTGTGTGCTCCAAGAGCCAACTTTAGCATAAACGAGGCATTAATAAAAGGGCGTACAAGAAGTCGTTCATTGGCCGTGTCGCTGTATGGAACATGAGGTTTTTGTCGTAAAGCGTCCGGCGAAGCGTAGCGGTCTGAGACTGTTGAGGATTGCGAGCAGCGCAACTCCCGTATCGGCGAAGACCGCCAGCCACATCGAAACCGAACCGAACGCACCGAGTATCAGTACGAGAAACTTTATCCCGAGAGCAAGTACAATATTCTGCCGAACGACGGACAAGGTCTTTTTCGCAATCCCTATAGACTGGCCGATACGAATGAGGTTGTCGTTCATGACCACGACATCCGCTGCTTCGATTGCCGCATCCGAACCCATTGCCCCCATGGCGATGCCGATGTCTGCACGTGCCAGAACCGGAGCGTCGTTTATGCCGTCTCCGACAAATGCAACAGTTCCGTATGTCTCGCGCGCTGCTAGCAAACGATCGACGAATGCAACTTTTTGATACGGCAACATTGTTCCATGGGCTTCTTGTATGCCAATGCTGTCGGCCACCGTCCGTGCAGTTTCCTGCGTATCTCCCGAGATGAGCACGGTATGTTCGACTCCGAGGTTCTTCATGTCCGAAATTGCCTCAACAGCTTCATGCTTAACGATATCCGACAATCTTAACGTCGCAATATGCTCGCCATCGATTGCCACATACAGGTACATGCCCGATTTTTCATCATGCTTAGGTGCGATGTCGAAGGAATCGAGATACGAGGCATTGCCGACAACCACAAAGTGCCCTTCGACAATACCCTCAATTCCATATCCTGCTTTCTCGATAATCTCGAATGCATCCGCAAGATCTCCCTTATAGGCAGAAACGACCGCCTGCGCTGCGGGATGCGTCGAATATCGTTCAATTGATGCAGATAGCCGCAGGATTGCTTGTTCGTCATACGAAACATCAGCGTGTATCATGCAGCCGGTTACCTGTGGTCTTCCGTACGTTATCGTGCCGGTTTTGTCGAATACTACGGTATTTACGCGCCCTAGGGCAGCTAAATAATTACCTCCCTTTACCAAAACTCCTAGCCGCGCGGAGCCCCCGATTCCTCCGAAGAATCCCATCGGTATCGAAACTACCAGGGCACAAGGACACGAGACTACCAGAAATACGAGTGCGCGATAGACCCAGTCGATTTCCGGATAGATGAATTGCGG
>JAAYDK010000273.1 GCA_012729295.1 Spirochaetales bacterium
ATGCATGACGGAAAATTATGTAATTTCTGGGCAAACCTTTCAGTGTCGCTGCCCTGATATAATCTGAATTCATTACTTGTATCATGCTTGAACGCTGCATTCTTGAAACATATCCAAACATTACAAAAGTAATGGATAGGGCAGGCATAACCAAAATCTCGAGATTCTGCATTAATGTTCCGCCGATGGGAATGATACTGACAATCGGCAATATATCGAGTTGGACGGCAAAAATGATAATGAGCAAGACTCCGGAGACAAATTCTGGCAGTGCCATCGTTGCGAGGCCAAAAAAGGAGATGAGTGAGTCAGCCCATTTCTTCTCTTTCACTCCTGCGATAACTCCAAATACAATCGAAAGAGGAACAAAGATGATGAATGCAGCTAGTGCCAATATCAGCGAGTGGCCGACTCTACGCCATAGTAGGTCATTAATAGGCACATTGCGCATATAGGCCGAAGTGCCAAGATCTCCTTGGACCACTTGCCCCGCCCATTTGAAATAGCGCTTAATTACCGGATCGTTGAGTCCCATCGATTCACGTAAATCTTTCAAGGATTCTTCGGTTGCACTCTGTCCCAAAATCATTTGAGCAACGTCTCCGGGCATGATTTCAACAAGGAGGAAGATGATGAACGACATCACCAGCATGGTGATTAACAATGACCCGAAACGGCTAAATATAATTCTTATTATTCGATTCATTTCTTATCCGTATATTTGTATTGTGTGATTTGGGTAAGGCTTTGGCGATAACTGATTTTAATTTTTATCGGTAAACCCATAGGTAAAGTATTCTCCATTTCATTGTACCTCCTTCTCATCATGAGCATTACCTTCAGAAGGATATTATCTTTATTACATACTGACAACTTATTTTGATACTATGGTATGTCGGATTGTCAAGAAAAATATTCTTCCCAATCGATCATCACCTAGTGAGTAGAGCAGGGTGGGGGATACAATCCCCTCACCCTATGAGTTGTCTATGAATTATTATTTTACGATATCAGCGTATTTTAGCTGTGGTAACATGGTCATCGGATGACGATAATCCACAATCTTGTCGCTCAATGCAATCAACAACGGGACTTGGATGTTGAGTAACGGACCTTCTTCATGGAACCATTGCTGTAATTCATGATAGTACTGAGTTCTTGTTTCGAAATCGGGTTCTGCAGCAATCTTATCGATTAAATCATCAACATGAGCATTGCTCAGGTGCGATTCATTCCATGAACCGCCTGTTTTAAATGCCAAAGCCAACAACATTGAAGGATCGACCCGACCACCCCAACCGGTAATCGAAAATGGTACATTCAACCAATACTGCGAAAGGTATACATCCCTTGAATAACCTTTGAGATTAATTGTAAATCCTGCAGGTGCTGCTAACTCTTTCAGGGTTTGGGATAGTTCTTTTCCGTAAGGATGATCGCTTGCATAATACAAATCGACCGATACGCCGTTCGGATACCCGGCTTCACTCAGCAATTGTTTTGCCTTATCGATATCCCGACCTCTAAACGGAATCTCTTTATATTCAGCCATACTGTTTAAGATCGGTGTTTCGTTGTAGTAGAATCCGTCGTTGAGTTCAGTCTGGGCTACGCTTCTTGCAAGTATCTGGGGATCGATCGTATATTTCAAGGCCATCCGTACTTTCGGATCATCGAACGGTTTTTCGTCGACAACCATGGCAATAAAACGATGTTCCTGATAAGGAGATATCACGCTGATGCCGGCTTTGGAAGCCAATCGATCCTTGATCAGAGGGGTAATAAACGGAACGATATCCACTTGCCCCGATTCCAGCATCGAGACTCTTGCATCGATATCGGCAACAAAGTAAATTCCTAGATTGTCGACTTTCGGCAATTCAGGATTCCAGTAATTGGGATTGCGTTCCAGTAATGCGGATTCCTTGGATGTCATTTGCTTGAGCATGAACGGACCGCTTCCCATCGGTTTAGTCTCGCCTAGATTTGCGTAATCATATTCACTCGAGAGCACTGCCATATTATAGTCGGTAAATTGATAGACAAACGTAGGTCGCGGTGTGCTAAGTTTTACTACCAACGTATAATCATCGATTACTTACACGCCTATGACATCTTCAAAATCTGCCTTTTTCAAATGTCCGATTGCAGGATCCTGCGTGCGCTCGATCGTATACTTTACATCATGGGCATCAAATTTGCTTCCGTCGTGGAACGTAACTCCCTGTCGCAATGTAAAGGTCCAGTTCGATCCGTCGTCCGTTTCCCATTTGGTTGCTAATACGGGATCAAGCGTACCGTCGTTGAAGTTTAATTCAACCAAATACTCGTAAATACTCGAATTCAATGAAAAGGCTTGTCCATCCCATACACCGGGTGTAATCAATCCGGGAACCTGCTCGGCAATTCTGATTGTTTTCACTGGTTCCGCTGATTCTTTGGCTCCGCCGCCTAACAACGGGAACAGGCATAATAACAGCATCATTGAAAAAATCAATATGATTTTCTTCATACA
The DNA here is from genome assembly GCA_012729295.1 of Spirochaetales bacterium. GTDB lineage: Bacteria > Spirochaetota > Spirochaetia > Sphaerochaetales > Sphaerochaetaceae > JAAYDK01. Next base: position 2,516 of record JAAYDK010000273.1, read on the forward strand.
TTCTCCTCCTGAGATACATTTGAATTTTCGGTTTCCAGCAATAAAAATTAGTGGTAAGACGTTCAAAGAACGATACGTCAACATTGCATAACCGACAACTTATAGTATCTTATAAGTATGTTGGAGTGTCAACCGTTTTGCATGAAATAGTAAGAATTATTATCTATTTAATTATATAAATAATTATCTATAAATGAATAATATTAGATATATGCAGAGTATGAACAAGGAGAATCACTACTTGATTCCCCTTGAAAATTATAAGGACGTAATAATTATTCGATTTTATCGGTATACTTGAATTGCGGAAGCATAGTCATCGGAAGGCGATAGTCGATAATTTTATCACTCAATGCTACGAGTTTTGGGACCTGTACGTTTATCAGCGGACCATACTCATAAAACCAATCTTGCAGTTCGTGATAATAGCCCACCCTAGTTTGAAAATCGGGCTCTAGGGAAATTTTGTCAATCAGTTCATCGACATACGGTTCTCCCAGATGCGATTCGTTCCAAGAGGCTCCGGTTTTAAAAGCCAAAGCCAGCAGCATCGACGGATCGATTCTTCCTCCCCATCCGGTGATGGAGAAGGGGACTTTCAGCCAGTATTGCGAAAGGTACACATCTCTGGTAAATCCTTTTAGGTTAATCTTAAAACCTGCTGGTGCTGCTAATTCTTTCACGCTTTGTGCAAGTTCCTTCTCAACGGATGATCACTCGAGTAATAAAGATCGACACTCACTCCATTAGGATATCCCGCTTCGAGCAATAATTCTTTTGC
>JAAYDK010000457.1 GCA_012729295.1 Spirochaetales bacterium
TCCGAAAGCCCAGATCTGCTTGAAAGATGGAGAAAATATCAGAGTAATGGATATTTACAAGGAATCAACACACACCGCCAGCCAAGAAAGATTGGTTTTTTCTGATAATCCCTTGTTGCTTTGCTTGACAAATGGCGATGGAAATCCACATCCTAAGTACCATATATATCCCAGTGAGTTGTCTCAAATAGGAGGATTCAATGAACGGTATCGTCATGCTCGTTCTATCCATCGTAGTGCTTGTAGGAGCGTACCTGATCTATGGACGCTATCTGGCCAAAAAGTGGGGTGTTGATGCCAAGCGCAAAACCCCGGCCCTGGAAATGGAAGATGGAGTAGACTATGTACCAACCTCCAGACAGGTGGTATTCGGCCACCAGTTCGCTTCGATTGCTGGAGCAGGACCAATCAACGGCCCGATCCAGGCCGCCATCTTCGGCTGGGTTCCCGTCCTGCTTTGGGTCCTCGTTGGAGGTATTTTCATCGGTGCGGTTCAGGATTTCGGCTCCATCTTCGCCTCGGTTCGCAATAAGGGACGCTCCATCGGTTACATCATCGAGCTGTATGTCGGGAAATTGGGAAAACGTCTCTTTCTGCTCTTCGTCTGGCTCTTCTCCATTCTGGTGATTGCAGCCTTCGCCGACATCGTCGCCGGCACCTTCAACGGGTTCAATGCGGACCTCACCCACAACATCATCAATGGGGCGACAGCCACCACCAGCACAGCCTTCATAGCTGTGGCGGTCGGTCTTGGATTCTTCATCAAATACCGTAAACCCTCCAACCTGGTCACTACGTCGGTGGCCGTCATTTCATTGGTGGCATGCATCTTCTTCGGTCTTGCCTTCCCCCTCTTCATCCAGAAAACCCTCTGGCTGTACCTGGTATTCGCCTACATCATGGTCGCTTCGGTGGTACCCGTATGGGCCTTGCTGCAGCCACGCGATTTCTTGAACAGCTTTCTTCTGGTCTTCATGATTGCAGCCGCCGTAGTGGGAATCTTTGTGGCAAACCCAACGATCAACCTTCCTGCTTTCTCAGGCTTTGTCGTGAACGGGCAGCAGATGTTCCCCATCCTTTTTGTTACCATCGCCTGTGGAGCAGTCTCAGGATTTCATAGTCTGGTAAGCAGCGGAACCGCTTCCAAGCAGATACGCAATGAGAAGGACATGCTTCCCATAGCTTATGGAGCCATGCTCTTGGAATCATTGGTTGCCGTCATCTCCCTCATCTGCGCCGGAGCGGTATTTGCCAACGGTGCGCTTCCCAGCGGCACCCCTCCGCAGATATTCGCCATGGCCGTTGCAGGGTTCCTGGCCAAGGCAGGCATCCCCACCCTTGCAAGCAACACCATCATCACGCTTGCCATCAGTGCCTTCGCCCTGACCAGCCTCGACTCCGTTGCAAGAATCGGACGACTCTCCTTCCAAGAGCTGTTCATGGACAGCAGCACCGACGAAGAGCACATGGGTTTTGTGCAACGCGTTCTGACCAACAAGTATGTTGCAACCATTGCAACCCTGTTATTTGGATACCTGCTCTCTGTCAATGGCTATGCCAACATCTGGCCGCTTTTCGGTTCGGCAAACCAGCTGGTAAGTGCCTTGGCGCTTTGTGCCATCGCTATTTTCCTGAAAAAGACCAGCAAGAAAGGCTCGATGATCTGGATTCCCATGTTCTTCATGCTCGGGGTGACCTTCACCGCCTTGATCCAAATCATCATCGTTCGTTTCACCAGACTTGCCGGTGGAAACTTCAAGCTCCTTTCCGACGGCATGCAGCTTATCTTCGCCATCCTGCTGGTGGGCTTGGGGATAGTCATTGCTTTCAAATCGATTCATACGTTGTTCCTGGACAAAAAAACCAAGGATGCAACACAAGAAGCAGCATAAGGAACGTAGTGACAACTACCAGCTGGAACATCTTTCCAAGTAATCAGAAAGTTGCTCCAGCTGGGGCTTTCACCTTGCATGCTTGTTTCATCATATGCATAATCAAGGACTATGGCAGAGACAGAACCCAAGCGCGGCAGACCAAGGAAGACCCCAGCGGGAATACCATCCCAACCAGAGAAACAATCAAGCGGATCGTTCTTTTTCCATCTGGTGAAGGAACAAGAGAGTTGGGCATTGCAACTCAAAGATTCCAAGGCAAATGCCTGTGAACCCGATTACCACCGGTACACCGGAGTCATTCGCAATGCTCTGAGGGAGTTCTCCCTCATGCATCAGAAAGAACAGAAGTATCTTCGTTGGGATGCCCTGTATCAAGATGAAGTCGGTATCACCGTGCACGACCCCGGCCCCAGGCTCATGGAGCTCGCCGTCCGCTCCCGTCTATTGCTTGATGAGACCAACCACATCCTGCAGGCAGAGAATGAGGAAGCACGTGTACAACTGTTGCTCACCTCCCCCAAGGAGAATTGGATAATTGCAAGCCCCAGAATTCTTCTTTCCGAACAGAGCCCCCTGCAGACGGCAATCCATCCAATCTCATGCGAGCACGTCGTGCTTGGCAATCAAGTCTATCATTGTGAGGATCTGGGTCCCTATTGGCATGAGTGGAGCTTACTGAATGCCGATATGAAATCCTCCGATCTCCAAGCCTATCTCTCCCTGGTTCTCTCCAAATTTCCCACCATCACCCTCGCCTATGAGGGGTATACAATCCAGAACAGCCAACCCATCGAGGCAAGTGCAAGCTTGTTCTTCAAGGAGATAGATGCCTACGGATACCTGCACATTCTTCCGATCATCCACCTCGAATCGTATCCACCTGGTTTTTTTGAAGAACAGGATATCATCAAGGTCGTCCACATCGATGAGACCGAAAGGCGCTTGACACTTTCAGAGGTGGTGTATCCCCGCGATCCTGCAGAAGAGTTTCGGGCCATACTCGCAACCATGGGAAAGGAAACAAAGAGTGCGGTATTCGAGGAAGAACGGCATTTCATCCTGGAAGGCGATTTTGCCCAGAAGTTCCTATCACTGCACATGGGAGAGCTCATCTCCAAATTCTCACTCTTCCAAGCCTCCATATTGAGCAAGTACAAAGTCAAATTCTCCAAACCAACACTGAAACTCTCCCTCGGAAGCGGCATCGACTATTTTGAAGGCGATGCCAGCATCTCGGTGGAACAGGAA
>JAAYDK010000274.1 GCA_012729295.1 Spirochaetales bacterium
AACAAAAACTTGTTGCTTGACGCTGGTGATGTAACTCACGGAACTACTCTCACCAATCTCTTTAACGGAGAAACAGTAGGAGTTCTGCTTGATATGCTCGGCTACGATGCAGTCGTTCCAGGAAACCATGATTTTAATTATGGTAAAGATCGATTAATCGAAGCTGCGAAGATTGCAGAGATGTATTCGAATCTAAGAGTTCTTGCAGCAAATGTACTTGATGAGACCGGCAAACAAGTGTTCCAGCCTTATCAGTTGTATTCTTACGATGGATTTGTTGTTGGTGTCATCGGAGCTTCTACTCCCGATACCGCTACGAAAACCCATCCCAAAAATATCCAGGGACTATCGTTCATGAGTGATGAGGTAGTATATGGTGCACAAGCGCTTGTTGATGAAGTTGACAAACGTTCTGACTATGTCATCGTACTTGCCCACCTCGGACTTGATGAAGACGGTTCTGTTGGAATCACCAGCAAGATGATTGCAGAAAATATTGATGGAATCGATCTAATCGTTGACGGACACAGTCATACTGTACTTGAAAACGGAATGAAGGTTGAAGATACCTGGATTGTTTCTGCTGGCGAATATATGAAGTATGTGGGTGTCGTTGAACTGAAAGTCGAGGATAAGAAGGTAACCAATGTGTATCCGTTCCTCGTATCGGCAGCCGAGGTGAAAGATCCTTCCACTTCCGAACTTGCGAAGTTTGTTGGAATAACCGAAGTTGAACCCGATGCTGAAGTTCAGGCGTACATCGATGCACAGAAGAAAGAGCTTGCGAAGATTACCGAACAAGTCGTTGCATACACTCCGGTACGTCTCGAAGGTGAACGGGCAGATGTGAGAACGAGACCGACAAATCTCGGAACCATGATTGCAACCGCCATGAAAGACTCTACCGGTGCTGACGTAGCTCTGACCAACGGTGGTGGTGTTCGTGCCTCTATCGATGTTGGTGATATCACTCGCGGTGAAATCATTACGGTGTTACCGTTCAACAACACAGTGGTATTGGTTGAAGTAACCGGACAGGATATCTACGATGCACTTGAATTTGGTTATTCACAGCTTCCGAATCAGAATGGTGGATTCCCGCAGACAGCCGGAATGCAGATTGTTTACAGCCGATTCTCTGCCGTCGGCAACCGCATTAAGCGCGTGTTGATCAACGGTAAAGAAGTAGATAGAAAAGCTACGTATAAACTGGCTACAAACGATTTCATGGCAGCTGGCGGTGATGGATACACCATGCTTGACAGACCTGTACTGATGTATGGTAAGGGACTTGACGAGGTGTTGACCGAATACTTGGTTCAGCATTTCAAGAAGTAATTCGTAACTTAAATATAAAAGGCCGTTCCGCAGGGGACGGCCTTTTTGTAAGTGAAGACGGTTAAGATAGTACATATTTTGAACACTAAAGTGTTAGAAGAATCGTAAGAGTAAACTCGTAGCCCATATCTGTTGAAATGGCTATCAAGAAAACTATAAGCATGATGATTAGGCAAGCCAGTTCAATACTTCTTCCCTCTGAGAATATAAGGCTGTGTGCGGTTTGGATCCAATATTGCAGAACAGAGTCATGTGAAATAGTCGTCTACGTTGCTGAGATCAGCCCTGCCGGGGAAGAGGGCATCCCAGTTCTCATCGGTCCTGCAGCCCCCGGCATTGTCGAATACATGAGTCATGTAGCTATGGGGATTTATACCCAAGGCCTTAGCTTTCAACCAGGGAATAATAGAGTGCAGAGACCTTTGCCCCCTGCAACGTGATGCAGAAAAGAAAATTTTTCCGCGCTACTGCGAAGCGTCTGATTGCATATGACTAGCTGGTTCGAGCTGGTTGCATAGCTGTAGTCGAGGAAGGCAGTCAATTCCTGCCAGCGTTTGAGCGGGTAATTGATAGCAGCTCCTCCAGTTCAGAACCAATTGACTATAATAACGATAATGCTCGAAGCCACTACTACAAGGCTAATCTAACGAGTATAGTGTGTAATAATTTTTATCTGATGAGTATTAGTTCATTAATACCCATTCTGCTGAATGACCTTTACCTTCAACCCGGCAAGGCGGAAAACGTTTACCTTCTTCGATTTGAATGATTCTTGAAGGATGGTCTTTGCAATGGTATTGACCTGAAGCCTTACAGAACGCACCCGTGTGTGTCTTTGCAGTAGGTTTAGTTAAAGTCCAGATAGCTGAATGACCCTTGCCAAGTCCCCTGCAAGGTGGAAATTTCCTGCCCTCGACCATCCTAACTGAACGCTGAGGATGCTCACAACAGTAATAGACCCCGGTTGTCTGGCACGTTGATCCAGTTTCAGTAGGTTGTTTCTCCATAATCTTCACCTTGTTTTTGTCTATCGGACTGTGTTGGGGCACAGGTACAATCGGTTCTTTATGTTCATCAATTTTTACGCTTTGGGGAGGTAGTTTATCAGATGGGGTCTCATGTACTTCAGGCGCGAGGGTAACTGGTTTTTCATCCGGTTCATGTTGTTGTTCAACAATGATCTCCGTATGGGGTTGTTTTCTTCCTATAGTCCATATGAGAATGAGTATGATTATACCAATCAGCAAAATGGTGGCAATTATGAATGTCCTAGAACTCGTGGAGTCCATAAAAATAAATGCAAACACAATTGTGCAAAGCACAAGTAATGCGCAAATCAATGTTAACCAAATTCTCATTCTTTTATTCTGATCCGCACTCATTTTTCCCCCTTTAACCGATGCACGTCTTTTATGTTAATGAAAGCATCAGAGTTGGGCACGAATATATAAAAACTAGCATCCGGTTACAGAACAACACATTACCAATTATCTGTATCCTACACCTATTTGTATTGATTCTCAATCATTTTGTGCATATCGTTCATAGGAATAGAAAAAAGCTTATGTTAAGGCTACACTGAACTATTCTTCTTTGAGAAGTACGAGTCGGAGAATTATAATGAAGAAATTCTTGCTATTGAGCTGTTTTTATCTCTTTACGTTTGAGCCATCCGAGGATAAATAACACAGCGATGATCAATAATGGACCGCTGATAACAAAATACGAGCTCCAATGTCCTCTATAAGAGAAGATGTAGAATAAAGCAAACCCTGTACAGACAATCGTCCCGACCCATTCCCATCTCCATGCAAAAACTAAAGTTACAATCAGAATATATGTAGGGATAAGATGAATGAGGAATCCTGACAGAGCTTGCCAAAAGCCGAGCTCTTCATCAAAAACGTCGAGGGCAAACAGACTGATAATTCCAATAAACAAAATCGTGAGAATTCTTGGGGACCAAAAAAGGATCTTTTTCCCAGCTTCCTTCATAATGTTTCACCTATTAGCAATTCGGCTGTTTCCGCTAACATCACGAATTCAGATCTATAACCATCCAAATCCATACCTTTTGCATAACGCGCTCTCTCTATCACCGAATCCCAATTTGAGTCTGATTTAAAAGGACTGTCACGTAACAATAATCCGTATTCTATTACCGCAGTTGCGAATCTGAAATCTTCATGAATCGTGTCGAATTCTTGTTTTATATCAGAAACATTAACCATCATAGATATCAATTTGCTTTCCTGCTCAGGCATACCGTCGCTCGGGTCTTTATAACGAAGTCTGAATGCCATCATGTCTTCAGATGGTATGATCGTTGATTGCTGGAAAATCAGAGGATCGACATTCGACTGTACCGGTGTCTGATTTGTTTGTGGAATCAATTCGTAAAACGCGGTAACAGTTTGACCGGAACCCATTTCACCTGCATCTTTGGAGTCGTCGTTAAAATCCTCCCGTGCAAGCATTCTGTTTTCATAACCGATGAGACGATATTCCCGAATGATAGCAGGGTTGAATTCAACCTGAATCTTGACGTCTTTCGCTACGGTAAATAGGTTCCCCCAGATTTCCTTTCCAAAGACCTTTTTCCCTTCCAACAGGTTATCGACATAGGCATAATTACCATTACCTTTATCTGCAAGAGTCTCCATTAGATCGTCTTTATAATTCCCCATGCCTACTCCGACTGTCGTCAGGTAGATATTATCTTTTCTCTTTTCTTCGATGAGTCGTTCAAGTTCGCTTACCGAGCTAAGCCCGACGTTGAAATCGCCATCCGTACAAAGAATTACCCGGTTGTTACCCCCTGGAATAAAATTCTTCTTGGCTACGGAATATGCTAAGAGCAAGCCCTCTTCTCCCGCAGTTGAACCTCCTGCTTCCAACTGAGAGAAGGCCTGTATAATAGTTTCTTTCTTATCACCAGGAGTACTGTCGAGTACCAGGCCGGAACTACCTGCGTATGCCACTATAGATATCCGATCGACTGGA
>JAAYDK010000275.1 GCA_012729295.1 Spirochaetales bacterium
CCGTCAGGTACGGCTGTAATGCTCGGCAATATTTTAACCGAACAGCTTGACGGAAAACATACGCTTGAGACAGGGCGTCTCGACCGTAAAAGAGCGCAGGATGAAATTCACATTTCCTCAGTACGCGGCGGTTATACTGCGGGAGTACATACGGTGCTCTTCGATAGCCCGGTCGATACGATCGAGCTACGTCATACGGCCCGCAGCAGGGACGCCTTTGTCGCGGGAGCGCTAAAAGCTGCCGAATGGATTACTTCGGGCAAACAAGGATTCTTTTCTATCGACGATATGTTTGATGACTTGCTAGGCTTACATAATTAATACAAAAAAATAGAGGACGAGTATGAATAAAAGACAATTTTCCGGTGTCTATACCGCACTCATCACACCATTTACCCACAGCAGCCTTGTTGATGAAGAAGCTCTGGCACGGATTATCGAATATCAGATTCACGCCGGTGTCGACGGTCTTGTTCCCTGCGGGACCACCGGAGAAAGTCCGACGCTGTCGCATAACGAGCATGACCGTGTAATTGCACTCACGGTTATTCAGACACGGGGTAGAGTTCCCGTCATAGCGGGAACCGGTTCCAACGCAACAAGCGAAGCAATACGGCTAAGTCAGCATGCACAGGATTCTGGTGTTGATGCATTGCTATTGGTAAATCCTTATTACAACAAACCTACCCAAAAAGGATTATACCTGCACTTCAAAGCAATCGCAGATTCGGTGACCATTCCCTGCATTCTCTACAATATCAAGGGAAGGACTGGGGTAAACCTTGAGACCGCGACATTGGTTCGGCTAGCGAACGATTGTCAGAATATCGTTGCGGTAAAGGAAGCTAGCGGTAGTATTGTCCAGATACGCGACGTTATTTCAAGAAAATTACCAGGATTTTCAGTACTGAGCGGGGATGACGGCATAACACTCGACCTCATCGAATCGGGTGGCCATGGAGTGGTGTCGGTTGCTTCAAACTTGCTTCCCAAACAGGTTGCCGATATGGTTCGCTTTGCCCTGGCAAAGGATTTTAACGCAGCCAGAGAAATCGAGCAGCGTTTGGCACCCTTCTTTGAAGCATGTTTTTTAGAGACGAATCCGATACCTATTAAAACAGCGATGGCTCGCTACGGATTATGTAACGAGACCTTCAGGCTGCCGCTATGCTCGCTCGAGGATGAAAGTCACCGTACTCGGTTGTACGATGTCTTGGACAGTCTTCATCTAGTTGTTCCAAAGTTTTAGTAGAGCCTTGAAAGGAGAAATGCCCGATGGCAAGAATTAATGGGAATTTTCGAAAACTAGCCGCAGGCTATTTGTTTCCGGAAGTTGCGCGCAGAGCTGCAAGCTTCCAAAAGGAACAGCCGAATGTAAAGCTGCACAAGCTCGGTATCGGCAATACGACCGAACCGCTTCCTCCGTCGATTATTGAGGCACTGCATGCGAAGGTCGATGCATTATCTCATGCTGCTACATATTCCGGATATGGTGACGAGCAGGGGAGCACAGCACTGCGCGAAGCTTTAAGCGGCTATTACCGTTCGATAAATGTGCAGATACAAAGCGATGAGTTCTTTATCAGCGACGGGGCAAAAGCCGATGCAGCAAACCTTCAACAGCTTTTTACCGAAGACTGCACGGTGGCGATTCAGAATCCGGCCTATCCGGTGTATGTCGATTCGAATGTCGTAGCCGGAAGAACCGGAAGCTACAACGACCTTATTGGCGGCTATCGCAATCTCGTATACCTCGACGGTCGAGAGGAAGACGGATTCTTTCCAAAACCTCCCAAAGAAAAGGTCGACCTGATATACCTCTGTAGTCCGAACAATCCGACAGGAGCGGTCGCTACGTTCGACCAGCTACGTTCCTTTGTCGATTATGCCAGAGCTCATAAGGCAGTAATTATCTACGATGCTGCGTATGCCGAATATATCAGCGATCCAAATCTGCCGAAGACCATCTATCAGATACCTGGTGCCGACGAGTGTGCAATCGAAATCAACAGCTTTTCAAAATTCGCTGGATTTACCGGAGTACGCCTTGGGTGGACCATCGTCCCGCATCGTCTTTTGGCAGAGGATTCGCAGCCGGATGAATTACACAAGTTCTGGTTCAGACGTCAGTGTACTTTTTTCAACGGAGCGAGCAACATCGCTCAGGCTGGGGGTCTTGCCGTACTTTCTGAAGGCGGACTCGCCGAATGCCGGGCGGTCATTGCTTATTATATGGAGAATGCCAGAATTATTAGAGAAGGACTGAAGCGCTCAGGACTCACTGTTTTTGGCGGCGATAATGCACCATATCTTTGGGTCAAAACGCCTAAGCGGATGCGTTCATGGGATTTTTTCGATTTGTTGTTACGGCAATGTCATGTCATTACCACACCCGGTTCCGGTTTCGGTTCCTGCGGTGAAGGATATATCCGTATCAGTGCTTTCGGCCATCGCGAGGCAATCGCCGAAGCAGTAGCAAGTATTGAACACACTCTGGCGAAGGCATTGGAGGTTTTGCATGAGTAAGAAATTGTTGCCTTGTAGCGAAGAACGCCTGATTGAGTTTGCGAACCAGGTGCCGACACCATTTCACCTGTATGACGAAAAAGCCATACGGGAGCATGCAAGAAAGTTCAAACAGACCTTTTCATGGGTTCCTTCGTTTACTAATTATTTTGCAGTCAAAGCCTGTCCGAATCCGACCATATTGCGCATCATGCGAGAAGAGGGATTCGGTACCGATTGTAGTTCCATGGCTGAACTCGAACTGGCCAGACGGTGCGGATTTGTCGGCGAACAGATTATGTTTACTTCGAACGATACTCCGGACGATGAATTTATCAAGGCAAAAGAACTGAACGCGGTAATGAATCTAGACGATATTACCCATATCGACGCACTAGAGCGTGTAGCAGGTATGAGCGAACTCATTTCGTTTCGATACAATCCCGGTCCCGACCGGACCGGCAATGCGATTATCGGAAACCCGGTAGAGGCGAAGTATGGCGTGACAACTGATCAACTCATCGATTGCTATGTGAAGGCACGCAACCTGGGAGCCAGACGCTTTGCGCTGCATACGATGGTAGCCTCGAACGAGTTGGAAGGCGACTATATCGTAGAAACGGCCAGAATGCTATTCACGCAAGCACTCAGAATCTATCGCGAAACGGGCATTAAGCTGGAATTCGTGAATCTCGGTGGCGGAATCGGTATTCCGTATCGTCTTGATCAGGAGCCCATGGACCTTCAGGCTGTAAGTGCGAGCATCAGGAGATTGTACGAGACTATGATTGTTCCTGCCGGTTTAGCACCGCTGAACATCGTATTTGAGTGCGGGCG
>JAAYDK010000276.1 GCA_012729295.1 Spirochaetales bacterium
CATAGATGATTTGGAAATAATCGGTAAACGTATTCAGCCACTGCCGTTGTTCGCCCTTCGAATATAAGGGAAGGGCGCACGAGACTGTCAATATCATGAGAACCGTCCATGTGATACGCCGCCATGCGCAAAAATGTTTCATATAACCATTGTACCTTGATATACAGCCGAATGCTTTAAGAATCTGACCCGTCTTGTTCGGTTTTCTGCGAATATTCTTTCGCTTTCTGTGCAAAATAGGCGTGTTCCTTCGCAATATCATCGACGAGATCTGCAAGTTTCATTTCAAGTGAATGAGCGGTTGCCATTGCAAACGCAATATCCCGTGGATTTTCCAATTGTCTTTTTGCAGCCTGCATGACGGCAAAAACCTCTTCTTTCGTCAGGTTTGCCATAATAATTACTTTCGGTTTTTTTTCTACTGCCTGTTGTTCGTTCATAGACACATGATAGATACTCCTGTTTGAATCGGCAAGCGGATAATAGTCTAGTGGTTCTCTAAATCGTTGACACTCAAGGCTAAGGCAGATACCCTAATGGCAAAAGGGGTTATTAACTGGACATTCAAGTACTTTCTTTAGGGCAGTGGATCATCCTTGCCGTTGTTTTGATTTTATACCTCTTCTCAATCTATATTACGAGAAAAGAAAAGCGGAGCGCGCGGTCCTGGTATGCCGAACAGCTGCTGATGTTCAGGATAAAAAAGGGTATATTTACCTACTCCGATAATCCCGAAATCTTTCTAGCCCGTCAGGCGATTGAAAATGAAAAACGGTACGAACTGCCGGTAGCATTACGATTGATCGGCAAGATTCAGCGTATTGACTTTGCCGGTCTCGATTGCTTTGTACTCGGAGGCGGCTCTACTTCGCTACGAATCCTCTACCTGCACGGCGGAGCATACGTCGAACAGCCGATGCTGCCGCATTGGACATTCTTAGATGCACTAGGCAGGAAAACGGGAGCCGAGATTATCGTACCGATCTATCCTAAGGCTCCCGTACATACATATCAGCAGACCTTTACATTACTTACTGAACTCTACAGGCTTTTACTCGATATCTGTCGCCCTTGCGATACGGTGTTTATGGGAGATTCTGCAGGTGGAGGTTTGGCACTGGCGTTTTCACAATATTGCAAAGAAGCCAGTCTTCCCCAGCCCAAAGAACTCGTTCTGCTGAGTCCATGGCTGGATGTGTCCATGGAAAATCCGAAAATCCTGCCACTACAGCCAAAAGATCCGATGTTGCAGCGTGACCATCTTGCAGCAATGGGGAAGGCGTGGGCTGGCTCGACCGACGTCCACGACTGGCATGTCAGCCCGCTATACGGCGATCTGACCGGTTTGCCTCCTATCACGATGTTTGTCGGGACCCATGAGATTTTTCTAGCCGATGCCTACACATTTCAACATCGCGCTCAACAGCAGCACGTACGAATCGATATGCGCGTCTATCCGAAAATGAACCACGTGTTTCCCCTCTTTCCCATCCCCGAAGCAAAGCGTGCCATGCGTGAGATTGCCGAGATAGTAGAACGTCCCGCGCTAATGCCAGTCAGTAGATAATCTTGATTTCAGTCGGTTTATTCGTTTTAGTATTGAAAGAACCGTCACCGAACTGACCAAAGGCATTGCTTCCCCATCCCCAGAGGCGCCCGTCTTTCGTAACGGCAATCGCATGCTCGATTCCCGCATCGATGACTTTAACGTTATCCAGTACTGTAACGAACGTTGTACTGTTTTCATTTGTTCCGTCACCGAGCTGTCCCTGGTTATTGAGACCCGCAGACCATAGCGAGCCGTCCAGCCCCACAAAGAACGAGACATGCTCGCCGGTGGTAATAAAAGAAGCTCGGTCGGCCACCTGGACAGGTTTGTTCTTTGGGATGGTAGTACCGTCGCCTAATTGTCCGTACTCGTTGTAGCCGGTTGCCCAAACGGTATGGTCATTTTTAAGAATAAGCGTGTGATATTCGCCTGCGGCAACCGATTCGACGCCTTCCATGATTTTCACAGGAACATTTCTCGATGTCCAGCTGCCGTCGCCCAACTGACCCTTCGTATTTTCCCCACAAGCCCATAGCGTTCCGTCTTTTGTGATATACATGGTGTGAAAGCCTCCGGCTGAAACTGCTTGCACCTGTGACGCAATCGCCGTCAATGTATGTTTCGATTCGGTGCTCGGCGTACCCAGTTGGCCGCTGCGATTGTCTCCGGTCGTCCAGAGGGTACCATCCTCCTTAAGAACAGCCGTGTGTCGATAACCGGGGGAAACAACTGTTACATGATCCGTAATCGGGATAAATTCCAGCCGGTCCTCATGAGTCCGATCTCCGAGTGTTCCGTTGTAATTGTTTCCTGCCCCCCAGAGCGTACCGTCCATTTTAATAATAAAGGAAAAAGATTGGGTTGTCGCCGCACTTCGTACGTTCTGCATGACCGCAACCGGTTTTGGTCGCGAAGTAGTATCCCCGGTACCGAGTTTTCCCCGCTCGTTATGGCCCGCTGCAAGCGCGGTATGGTCTTCGGTTACAAAGAATGTCTGCCATCCTCCTGCATCCACGGATGCAATTGTATGCGTTTCTTTGGTTTCGAAAGCAGTTGTGGTAACCGGATTGGCAATCTCCGTCGAAGTACGCACTTCAATGGGTTTTCGTTCCGAGTAGGGCTCTGCGAATTGTACCGCACCAGATTTATTCCACAAAACCCAGTTTGGAGAGAACCAGGTGGGGATGATATCAAAAATCCGCTTATTACTGGCGAAGTGTTTTATACTAGTTTTTTTAAGATCTGCACTCCATTGTTTTTTATCAGTTC
>JAAYDK010000030.1 GCA_012729295.1 Spirochaetales bacterium
GGATTCATCATCCAGGGCGATACATCGATGCAACAGATCAAGGATGAACTGGATCTGGACATGGAACCGGTAGATCCGTCGTGTACGCTGGCTGCATACCTCATCGAACGCCTGGGTTCCATTCCGGTCGAATCAGATCAAGTCAAAGTCCAGTACGGAACTTTTACCGTTGTGTCCATGAAGGGAAAGCGGATTGAAGAAGTTTTCCTAAAAATCAAAGAAAATGAAGAAGAAACTTAGGTATTGCGACTTCCATTGACACCTTTGAGATATCAGCGCTAATATGCCCGCATGAGCAACTACCCATTTAAGGAAATTGAAAAAAAGTGGCAGAATTACTGGGAGCACAACAAGACGTTCTCAGTAAAGGAAGATTCTTCGTATCCCAAGGATAAACGCGCATACGTACTCGACATGTTCCCGTATCCGTCGGGAGCGGGGTTGCATGTCGGGCATCCGGAAGGCTATACCGCTACCGATATCTATTGTCGTTTCCTCCGAATGAACGGTTATAACGTGCTGCATCCGATGGGTTTCGACTCGTTCGGATTGCCTGCCGAGAACTACGCAATTAAAACGGGAACTCATCCTAGGGCAACGACCGAAAAAAATATTGAAAATTTCAGACGTCAGATAAAAAGCCTGGGATTCTCTTATGATTGGGATCGTGAAGTCTCTACCCATACTCCACAATATTATCGATGGACACAATGGATTTTTCTGCAACTGTACAAGCACGGTCTGGCTTATGAGGAGCAGACACCGATCAACTGGTGTCCGAATTGTTTGACCGGATTGTCAAACGAAGAGGTAAAAGAAGGTTGTTGCGAACGTTGCGGAACGCATGTTACTCGTAAGAACATCCGACAATGGATATTAAAGATTACCGCCTATGCCGAGCGGCTTCTGAACGATTTGGATAAATTGGACTGGCCTGATTCGATTAAAGCGATGCAAAGCAACTGGATTGGGAAAAGCGAAGGAGCGACCGTCTCGTTCAAACTGGAGAACTGCAGCGATTCCCTAGAAGTGTTTACGACTCGCAGCGACACGCTTTTTGGCGCGACCTATATGGTCGTGGCTCCAGAACATCCGCTTGTTAAAACCCTAACGAAAGATGCGCAACGTAAAGCCGTCGAAACGTATATCGAGCAGGCTGCAAGAAAGTCCGATTTAGAGCGAACCGACCTTGCCAAGGATAAGACAGGTGTGTTTACCGGAAGCTATGCTATCAATCCCGTCAACAACAAAAAGATTCCTGTCTGGGTTGCAGATTATGTGTTGATTTCATACGGTACCGGAGCAATCATGGCAGTCCCTGCCCATGATACACGCGACTGGGAATTTGCAAAGAAGTTTGGTTTGCCCATTATCGAGGTGTTAAAAAGCCCGATTGACGTACAACAACAGGCTTGGACCGAAGACGGAAATCATATCAATTCTGGATTCTTAGACGGTTTGGATAAAGTTACCGCTATCAAGACAATGAACGACTGGCTTGAATCACAAGGGCTTGGAAAGAAAGCGATAAATTATAAAATCAGAGACTGGATATTCAGCAGACAACGGTACTGGGGCGAACCGATTCCTTTGGTTCACTGTCCTCATTGTAAAATCGTTCCGATTCCAGAAGACCAGTTGCCGCTCACCCTACCCGAAGTAGCCACGTATGCTCCTTCCGGTACCGGTGAAAGTCCTTTGGTTAATATCGATCACTGGGTCAATACCACCTGTCCGAAATGCGGTGGACCTGCAAAAAGAGAGACGAATACCATGCCACAATGGGCAGGATCCTGCTGGTACTACCTGCGGTATCTGGATCCGAACAACGACATGGATTTCGCATCCCAGAAGTCCGTCGATTACTGGATGCCGGTAGACTTGTACGTAGGCGGAGCCGAGCATGCGGTTCTTCACCTGCTGTACGCTCGTTTCTGGCACAAATTTTTATTCGATTTGGGCTTGGTGAATACCGACGAACCGTTCATGAGGCTGATTAATCAGGGAATGATTACTTCATACGCGTATCAGCGACCTGATAAAACGCTAGTCGCTATCGATGAGGTCGAAGAGACAAACCCAGATGTATTCGTTGAAAAGGCAACCGGTCTCCAATTGGAGAGAGTGATTGCCAAAATGTCAAAAAGCCTTAAGAATGTTATCAATCCTGATGATATCATCAACGAATACGGTGCCGATTCGATGCGTATGTACGAAATGTTCATGGGCCCGCTTCAAGTTTCCAAACCATGGGCGACCGCAGGATTATCGGGAGTGTATCGCTTCTTAGACCGCATCTGGAGGTTGGCCGAACGTCCGTTGAGTACAGATAAGGCAGACGAATCGATCGTTCGTCTCTTGCATAAAACAATAAAGAAAGTCACCAACGATACTGCAACTTTGAATTTCAACACCGCAATCAGCCAAATGATGATTTTCGTCAACGAATTGTATAAAACCGAGACATTGCCCCGCGAAGTGTGGGAACCGTTTATCCTGCTGCTCAACCCGTATGTTCCTCATCTTGCCGAAGAATTATGGGAGATGGCGGGCTATAGCCAGTCGGCCGCTTATGAATCGTGGCCGACATACAGCAATGAACTCACCATCGACGATACGGTAGAGGTCGTGTTTCAGATCAACGGTAAGCTTCGCGCAAAAGCCCAAGTATCGAAAGGTTACGAACAGCTAAAGGAATTGGCTTTTACAAACGAGAGAATCAAGGAACTTCTTGAAGGAAAGACCATTGTAAAGACAATCGTCGTTCCAGACAAATTGGTAAATATCGTTATCAAGGGTTAAAATCGTCAATTTCGCTTGGCGAGTCCGCCGAGCGAAGTCTCGCGATACAGCGGTGGTAAAGCCTGGCCTGTTTCCATCATAACGTCAACAACCGTATCGAAAGAAACCTTGTGCCTTCCGTCGCTCAGCAATGCATAGCTGGCATGGTCCAGCGAGCGCATGGCTGCCAGTGCGTTACGTTCAATACAGGGAATCTGTACAAGTCCTAGCATCGGATCGCATGTGAGTCCCAGATGGTGTTCGAGACCCATTTCTGCAGCATACTCGATTTGGAAAATCGAACCTCCGAGTAATTGGGCAGCGGCACCCGATGCCATTGCACACGCTACGCCTATCTCTCCCTGACACCCGACTTCGGCACCCGATATCGATCCGTTGAATTTTACAAGGTTTCCCAATAGTCCTGCGGTAAGCAAAGCTCTCAATATCTTAATTTTAGGTAGCTTATATTGATTACGAAGATAATAGAGTACCGCAGGTAATACTCCGCAGGAACCACATGTGGGAGCAGTGACAATTTTACCTCCGCCTGCATTCTCTTCTGCAACAGCAAGTGCATAGCTGAGAGCCCGTGTCGGAGTTGCGACGGGACCCGACATATCGTTGGCCTTCGCAAAAAACTGTGAAGCTTTACGCTGTAATTTCAGTCCACCGGGAAGCACTCCCTCCTGGTTCAAGCCATTTTGGATGGAGTCAACCATTACGTTCCATACTTCTTCAATGTATTGCAAGATCTCAGGTGCTTCGATTTGTTGTACGAATTCCCAGAATTGAATTCCTTCATGCTCGCAAAAAGCCATGATGTTCTTCATACTTCTCAGTTCGGGAGGATATAAAAGCTGTTCTTCGGTAATCGGATGATCTTCTGCAACAACTTTTCCTCCACCCGTACTGTAATAAATCTGTGCTCCGAGAAGCGTATTGATTTCGTCGAATGCTCGAAGTCCGACTGCATTCGGATGGAGTGGTTTACATTGATCAGGATACCAGAATAATTCGACGGGTTTGCCGATGGTTCGAAACACTTCACGAATCGCCTGATCGGTAAGATGGCCTTTTCCGGTTGCTGCGAGACTTCCGAACAAATCCGCCTCGAAGCGGGCGGCATGATTGTATAAGGCCATGAATTCAGACGCAGCAAAACGAGGCCCCATCGTATGGCTGCTGGAAGGACCGTATCCGATTCGATATAATTCTCTGATTGACTCCATGCTCTAAACTCTATCGTTTTTTCAAAGCATTGTGAAGCAGTAGACATTTCATCTCGCATGTTCCAGTAGCTCCTGATAGGCCGCATCCGAAAGGAGAAAGATTGGGTCGGCCCGACTTACATGCCAGAATGCGTTGATGTCCTCATCATCCGAATAATCTCTA
>JAAYDK010000277.1 GCA_012729295.1 Spirochaetales bacterium
ACAAGCTTGCCGCTATGAGGACCGAAATGTGATACGATATGTGTGCGTGAACCCATAGGTACCTCCATGAGACATCTTTGGTGACGATAATGTACAACAATCTATTACGAAGGTAAACATGGCTAGAGTGCACATGCTGCGTGCGTTCCCGCAAGATAGCCGGTAGCCCAGGCAGCCTGTAGGTTAAATCCGCCGGTATCACCGTCGATATCGAGTACCTCGCCGGCAAAATATAGATGTTTGACGATTGTTGACATCATCGATGTACTGTCTATCTCTTCAAGCGAAACACCACCTGCAGTAACCATTGCCGTTTGTTGCCAATCTCCAAGAGAAATTACGAAACGATGGTCTGTAATCGCAGATGCTATTGCTTTATAATTGTTTTTGCTCGTTTCAGCGGCCTTTTTATTACCTTCGATAGCGATTTCCAGTAATATCCAGTCGACGAACGACATCGGAAATCCTAGGTGTGATACGACGGTTCGTACCTGTTGTGATCCCGATACGGACGCTTGGTTAACCAGTTTTGAAAATAAAGATTGTCCGAGATCGGATTTTGTACCAAAACCGATTGAAATACTATCACCTTCGGATAGATATCGGCTTGCATTCAATATTGCAGGACCCGACAGACCGTCGTGTGTAATCAACAGCGATCCTTCACTCAGAAGCATAGGTTTGCCATCTTGTATTAATGAGACGGTTGCCTCGGCAAACGAAAGCCCGCTTAGTTTGCTTATCGAGCGTTCTTCTACTTTCACGCCATTCAAAGCGGCATGCGGGGGTATTATCGTGTGCCCGATTTTTTTGGCGATGCGATAACCGTCGCCTGTCGAGCCTGTCTTCGGATACGAAAGACCTCCGGTTGCGACAATGACAGCATCAGACTCATAGCTTGGTTGCTGATGAGTTTCGATAATAAATTTTTCTTCTTTTTTCTTAATTGAATGTACCTGGAATCCCGGTTTTAACACAACATCATGCTGTTTACATTGATGTAGCAGTGAGTTCAGAACATCGATGCTCTTCAACGAACGGGGAAATACTTTACCATCCTGTCTTATGGTCAAAGGAACGTTCCACGAAGTAAATAATTGCATCACCGCCTGCGGCGGTAGTTTTTGAAAAGCATGATGCAAGAATGTTCCGTGATCGCCATAGTGCTCTACCAACTGATCAGAAAGACAATCATAGGTGAGATTGCATTGCCCAGAGCCTGAACACAGTAGTTTCTTTCCGAAACTTCGATTACGTTCGAGAACGATAATTTCTATTGGTTTGTGCATTTTTTGCGAAGTAATCGCAGCAGAATAAGCAGCCATGAGGGCGGCAGGGCCGCCCCCGACTATTGCCAACCGGCTTACAGAGGCCATCGAAAGGACCCTTATTCCGATTTCACAGGTTGCTTAATCAATAGATGTAATTCGTCCAACTGCTTATCGTCTACATATGAAGGAGAGTCATCCATCGGCGATACTGCTGCTGTGTTTTTCGGAAATGCAATGACTTCCTTTATCGAAGTCTGTTGAGCCATAATCATAACCATCCGATCGATTCCAGGAGCAATTCCCCCATGGGGAGGAGGTCCGTACCGGAATGCATTCAGCAGGAATCCGAAACGGGATTCGGCCTCTTCATCGGTAAAGTTGCAGATACGGAAAATGCGTTTTTGCAGTTCGACATCGTGAATTCTGATTGACCCTGAAGCTACCTCATAGCCGTTGAGGACCAAATCGTATAAATCGCCCTTTACGCTACCCGGATCGCTTTCCAAAGTCGGAATATATTGAGCTTGCGGCATTGAGAACATATGATGGGCTGCTTCCCAGTGGCCTGCTTCCTCATTGAACTCGAATAGTGGGAAATCGATAATCCAGCAGAATTCGAATCGATTTTTATCGATGATATTCAAATCGCGGGCGAGTTTTGTCCGCACCGCCCCGAGAGAATTGCAACATTTTTTCCAGGGAGCGGCAATAAAGAGAATCATGTCTCCTTCGGAGGCTTTCATCCGTTCGATAATCGCTGTCTCGTGTCCTACAAGGAATTTGGCAATGCCGCTTTCAAGCACACCGCCTTTGCCGACTTTCACAAACGCGAGACCTTTAGCACCGTAGACTTTGGCAGCTTCTTCAAGTTCTCCGATATATTTGCGCGAATAGGCAAGATTATCTGTAGCGGGAGCACAGATTGCCTTTATGCTGCCTTTTTCGGCAAGGGCAGTCTGGAATGCACCGAATTGAATCAATTCGGCTATATCGCCGATATCGACAAGAGGCAGGTCGTAGCGCACATCGGGTTTATCCACTCCATAGGTGTTCATCGCATCCGACCAGGAAAGACGCCTGAAGCTTGTCGGTAATGAATAATTCATTACTTTTGCAAACACTTCGACAAACAGATCTTCTATCGTTTTAAGGACGTCTTCGCGTGTAACGAAACTCATCTCGAGGTCAAGCTGGGTGAACTCGAGCTGGCGGTCTCCGCGGGCGTCCTCGTCACGATAGCAGCGGGCGATTTGGAAATATTTATCGAATCCTCCGACCATGAGGATTTGTTTTAATAATTGCGGACTTTGCGGTAAAGCGTAGAATTTCCCTGCATACAAACGCGACGGAACTAGAAAATCACGTGCTCCCTCGGGAGTCGACTTTATTAATGTCGGAGTCTCGATTTCATAAAAATCGCGTGCACTTAAGTGTTCGCGGATTGCTTTAACGAATTCATGTCGCAGGCGAATCCGATTCTGCATGCCGGTGCTTCTCAAATCGAGGTACCGGTATCTGAGACGTAGATCTTCTTTTGCATCGGATTCTTCGTCGATCATGAACGGCAACGGTTCGCAACGCGAAAGGATTTGCAGAGACTGGACATCGACTTCAATACTCCCGGTGTCCATGTTCGGATTAATCATCGAATCGGGGCGTTTGCGTACGATACCCTCGACAGCGATACAATATTCAAGACGAAGTTCTTCGGCAATCTGACGCACCTCGTCTCTGGCATGCTCGCCGACGACAATCTGAGTGATTCCGTAACGGTCGCGAAGGTTGATGAAGTGAATACCTCCGTGGTTTCTGTTACGATGAACCCAACCGTTCAACACTACATATTTCCCCTCGTCTTCTTGACGAAGCGCTCCACAGGTAACTGTTCTTTGCTTATATTCCATGGCTGCCATAGTATCATGGAGGCCTTCCTGTTTTCAATTAGACAGCACCCTTGACTGGAGCGTCTTCTCGGTCCAGAATAAGGCAAGGACATCTGTACCGGGAGGTGGATATGGAGAGAAACGACTATTCTTTCCAGATAATCAGTGCAAGCCGCAGGACAGACATCCCCAACCATTACGCAGCATGGTTCATGCAGAGAATTCGAGAACAGTTTTTACTAGTGCGCAATGCGAGGGATTACCATCAGGTCCGAAAGGTCGACTTGTCTCCCGGTGCCGTTGCGTGTATCGTATTCTGGACAAAAGATCCACAGCCTCTCATCCAGTTTCTTCCGGCACTTTCCTCATACCACTACTATTTTCTCTATACGATCAATGCTTACGGTCCCGATATCGAACCACGCACTCCTCCGATGGGGGAATCGATCGATCGGTTTAAAGCTTTAGCGGACAAGCTGGGGAGCGATCGTATGGTTTGGCGCTATGACCCGATTTTAGTGAATCGTTCGTATCCGATAGGCTATCATGTCGAGAGTTTTAATTATATTTCACGGAAGCTGGAAGGGTATACCGACACCTGTATCACGAGCTTCGTAGATCCCTATAAGAATACGTCGCGCCATGCGGCGGACCTGCAGTTAACAGAACTCGATCTGCCGGCGATGAGACGTCTGATGGCAAACTTCGCTACCCAGGCCTCAGCGCACCATATCAAGGTTCAAACCTGTGCCGAACCGGCGGACTTCGATGATTTAGGAGTCGTTCACGGAAGCTGTATCGATTCGCAACGTATCCAAAGGATAACCGGTCTACACATTGAAACAGCCAGACACCCCAGTCTTCGGCCATTTTGCAGATGTGCCCCGAGTATCGACATCGGTACATACAATACGTGCATCAACCTCTGCAAATACTGCTATGCGAATTATAATGAACGATTAATACATGCGAATTATGCACGAAGTCGCAGCGGGTCTCCTCTACAGATAGGACAGTTGGAAAAGAGCGATAAACTGATTGAACGGAAGGTGAAAGCCGCCGGAGCCCAGCTTGCTTTGTTTGATACGCTGGAAAAACCATAAATGCTTGATTAATAGTGTTTCAAGGCCTTTAGTCGATTTTCGTTGGCTACCGAGAGCATGAGTTTGATTCGATTCTCCTGATTAACACGAGAAGCGCCGGGGTCATAATCGATCGGAACGATATTCGACTGTTCGTCGAGTTCTTTTAATTTACGGATCATGCCCTTGCCGACTATATGGTTCGGCAGACATCCGAACGGTTGAACACAGATGATGTTTTGATAGCCCAATTTCGACAGATCCCTCATTTCTGCCGTCAACAGCCAACCTTCCCCCATTTTGCATCCGAGGCTCAACACTTCTGTTGCCGATTCGACCGTATGTTCGAACGGCAGCGGTGCGATAAACCTCTTACTCCGACGAACTGCTTGAATCGCGATTTTTTCAAAAGACGCAGTATAGTGTAAAAGCAATCTGACGATGAGAGCCCTCAGACGACTCCCACCATAGAGCGTGATATCTTCAAGCTGGTTGTACAGCCCGTACAGTAAAAATCCGGTTAAGCCGGGAATCATGACCTCACATGACTGGGAATAGAGAAATTCCTCAAGATGATTATTGCCTAGTGCAGCGTACTTCATATAGATTTCACCGACGATACCTACTTTAATTACCGGCTTTTCGGAATCTACTTCAATCTCGGTAAAGTCGGCAATCATTCGCCGTAGATTTTTACGAAGCGCAATTCTATCGTATCCGCGACTTTGCCTGAACTGCCCTGATAAACGTTCGATCCACCTCTGAACGAGATGTTCGGCCTCACCCGGTTGTATTTCATACGGAAGTACCTGGTTTCGCAACAACATGAGGGTATCTCCATAGGCAAGTGCGGCGATTCCCTTTCGAAGCATCTTAAGTGTCACGGTAAAGCCCCTGTTGCGGTCCAATCCCTTGAGATTCAGCGAAATGACGGGAATATATCCATACCCTGCTTTTATTAATGCTTTACGAAGTAGATGGATGTAGTTTGAAGCTCTGCAGCCCCCTCCCGTCTGGGTGATGGCAAGTGCGACTCGCTTGAGATCGTAGCGGCCGCTATCAAGTGCGTCTATCATCTGGCCGATGAT
>JAAYDK010000404.1 GCA_012729295.1 Spirochaetales bacterium
GAGCTCATTCGAAAACTCGAAAGGCCCTATTTCCAGTGGTCTCGAGAGGGATGACCGCGCGGTTCACCCCCACAATTCCGACCACAGGATTCTTAATATAACAATGTAAACATTCCGTTAACATTCTCAAAAAAGCTTGACTTTTCAAAATCACCCCAAAAATCGCGGTAGAGGGACCTTGTTGCCCTACTACACGATCAGAGGTGGTTTGTTATGCTCCAATCCTGGCAGTCGCATCAGCAGTATCAAGAGCAGCTCCTTTCCAGCATGACTGGTTTCTATCAGTCGGATCCCGATCTGGTCCTGTACTATCAGAACCAACTCAATAATCTCTATGAACTCAACCTGGACCCAGCCCGCGATCTTCTGGAAGATTGCTATTCGTCTACCGGCGCACCCGCCCGACTGCAGGCTCAATTGCTGCGATCTTTCTTTCTCATGTCCAAGTGTCACATCTTCAGCATTCCTGCCTGGGTCAGACTTCTGTCCGCATCGTCCATCCTGCGAGCCATCGCTGGTTATCAGCCGGACGATCATATCCATCAGGTTGGTTCCTATTACGACCTGATCGACCGTATCTGGTGTGCTGATCCCGAGTTGGAATATGAATTTGAGCATTCACTTCATCCCTTCCACCGCAAACCGAAAAAAAAATACGGCAAAAACGAAAAGCAACCCGTACGGCGACCAGGTATCGTTCAAAAACTTGCTGACCTGGCAGCCCGGGACCGAGTCCTCGAAAAACGACCAGAGCGGCTCATGCAGCAAATCTTTGCCAGGGTAGCGGCAGAACCCGCTGTCCGGCAGGGGCTGTTTGGTGATCCGCAAAAACTGGTCGTCTCCGGGGATGGCACCTGTGTCCTGTCCGGCGGTTCTGCCTGGGGCAGCAAACAATGTTCCTGCAGGGAACAGGGCCTCTATAACTGTGACTGTCCGCGTATCTTCTCCGATCCCTTCGCCCGTTACGGCTGGGATAGCTACCACAACTGCTACTTCTACGGCCATACCGCCTATGTCCTTGCTGCTTACAATCCGGTTCTCAAGTGTGACCTGCCGATCTATCTGCGTATGGTCCAGGCCAATCGGCACGACTCGGTCTCCAGTATTGTGGCGCTGTCCGAATTCAGATCCCTGTATCCTGATTTCACGATCGACACGTTTTGCGGCGATTGCGCCCATGACGCTGTGGGCATTTATGGTCTTCTGGAACACTGGAAGATCAAGGCGGTTATTCCGCTCAAGAGCAACACCAAGGCGGATCAAAAGCCAAACGCCGACTATACCATCAATGACAAGGGGGTGCCCGTCTGCCAGGCCGGGCTGCCCATGGTCAACTGGGGCTTCAATCCGGCAAATAGGCGCAGAAAGTTCCGTTGCCCCCTGGCCTGCGGCAAGATCGATCATTGTGACCACAAAGAGACCTGTCATTCTGATTCAGCTTATGGCCGCACCATTTACGTGACGCAGCATCAAAATTTACGCTTTGCGACCAGGATCCGCCGTGGTTCTGCCCAGTGGAAAGCCATCCTGCGATCCAGAACCGCCTCGGAACGGTTCAATAAGCGCCTGCTCAATGATTATGGCCTGGAAAAGCATCAGGCACGAGGCAATAAACGGATTTTTTGGTGGAGTTTGGTTCATGCCACCAACATCCTGCTCGATGCCGCCAGAAAGCTGAACCGCCCGACTTTTGTCTCGATCCTGACCGCAGCCTGCGCCGCTTGATCTGATCGGCGTCTGAGCTTTCTTCGATTCCCTGTCAGGGTTTGTTTGCTATGCACTTTTCAAGGTTCATGTCCTTTTGTCTCGCCTGTTGCTGTCTTTTCGGCTTCTTGATCACTCTTCCGCTTCATTTTGCGCTTGCTTGCCTGCTGTAGCAGCTGCTTTCTTCATTTCCTCACAGACTTCTCGAATACACTC
>JAAYDK010000278.1 GCA_012729295.1 Spirochaetales bacterium
CCACCAAGAGGTGTTGACTAAACTTCCGTTCATCCTTATAGTAGGTGAAGTCGTCGCAGGGTAGAGCAGTTGGCAGCTCGTCGGGCTCATAACCCGGAGGTCGTAGGTCCGAGTCCTACCCCTGCTATATAGATAAAATCTTACTTTGTAGGAATTTATCATCTAGTTATTCCCGGAATGACCGGTGTAACCAAATAAACTGTGCACTCTACTGTACACTCTACAGTAAGATTGCAAAGGGAAATGCGGATGCGCCGGTTTTGTATTTTTCGACGGGAAAAAGTCTATTACGTAAAATTCTGGAATGCTGATTTACACAAGTATAATACTGCGATCAGCACTGGAAAACGGTCCCAGAATGAAGCTTATGCCAAAGTCCAAGAGTGGATCAGGTATGGATTTAATGGAAGAGACGATGAGAAAATTGGAATCGATGATCGCTTAAGGTTTCAATCGTTCCTCTATTATCTTACTTCCAGCGATCTCACAGATAAGCAAGTTGATCGCATCGTTGATATTCTAATTGAGCGTGGTTACATCGCTGAGAACAATGCACAGTTGAGTGCACAGTTGTGTGTGCAGTCCACTAAAAAAGTGGAAGAAGAACTAGAACAAGAAAGTAGATTGCTCCTGCCCTACCTCAGAGAATTCTGGGACTATGACAAATCCCCGTATGTGAGGGAGAAACTGGCATACGGGCAGAGTATCGGCAAGCGGCACTGCTATGAGCAAACGAAGAAGGTGCACCATTGGGAGAAGTATTTCGCTGCCGACACAAAGATCACCGATATAACCAGGGAGTGCCTTCGGGAGTTCCAGATCGCCTTGAAAGAGAAAAACCTCGCCCCGAAGAGCATCAACATGATCCTCACCGTAGGGACGGTGGCGTTCGGCTGGCTGGCCGACCGCGGAGAGATATCGAACAATCCCTCAACCGGATTGCGTAAATTCGCAGGTGAAGCCAAAAAGCGAGATATTCTCACCCATGATGAGGTGCGGAAGATATTCGCGGTAAAGTGGGATGACGAACGTTCCCGCGTTGGCAACCTGCTTGCCATGACCACCGGGATGAGAGCCAGTGAAGTGGTCGCGCTCCAGGCTGCTGACATCCAGGAAGACCGCTTGCTGGTCCGCCATTCCTGGAGCTTTGTCGATGGTTTGAAGAAACCCAAGAACGGAGAGGAACGGGTGGTCCCGTTGCTTCCGGAAATCCGTGAAGAACTAATCAATTTACTGATGAAGAACCCCCATGACAGCAAGATGTTCATCTTCTACGGTCCGCAGCCCGACAAGCCGATGAATATTGATATCCTCAGCAAATGGCTGACCAAAGCATATATCGATATCACGATATCTCAGGATCTGAAGGATGAATTGGACGAACGGGAGAAGATCCGCAAGGCGATGCTCAAGCGGGGAATCTGCTTCCATTCGTGGAGGCACTTCTACACTTCGAGCCTTGCCGACAGAATCGAGATGCGATCGGTGCAGCTGGCAACCGGGCACAAGACCACGGCGATGGCCGAGCATTATGCCAACCACGCCAATGGCAACCATCTCGAAGCCGTTTCCAAGGCTGTCTCCGACGTCTATGGCCAGATCCTCCATGAAGACCAGAAGAAAGCAGTATCCCAATGACACTACCTGTAGCGTATATTATACTAAACATGTGTTGACTAAACTACAGGTAGCATGCTATACATTGTTCAGGCATTGGGAAGTCCTTCCCAGGTTGGTAGCTGTAAGCGAAGGAGAAGACCAATGTTAGAACAATTCGTATCGGGTGAGCAAAACAGGGCACTGGAGAGACTGCTCACGTATCAGGAAGCTGCGCTGATCCTGGCGGTGAAACCCCAGACGCTCAGGCAGTGGGTGTGCTATAAAAGGATCCCCTATGTGAAGATCGGATCTGCGGTCCGGTTCAAGCCGGCCCAGATTCAAGAGTTCATCAACGAATCATCGAGGTGAACGCCATGGACATGGAAAAATTGGACGAGATCGCATTGTGGATCGGTAAGGAGCTTGTCTTCATGAGCCATGGTGAAATCCAAGTCGTACTTAAGGTACGGGATGGAAAGGTAGCCTTGATCGAGAAGACAAAGGTGATGAAGGAAAAGCCGGAGTGATGAGCTCAAGAGACCAGCGGAGAGAACCGCTGGTTCTTCTTTTCTTTTACTGATGATTCAATGACCTCCAATCAGACCATTTATGAACACTAGGTAATTGAGCCATTCTGAATTCACGCAGCCCTATGATGAATCTTCATGAATTCTTTACTTGGGTCTTTACAGTTTAAAATAGTATTCTTTAATTTTTTTTGCCATAAGAAGCCTTCGCTCTTCTAAGAAGGCCTCATAATGCTCAATATTCATATTTTCAATGCCATCTGGTATGCAGTGGAGTTTGAAATTACTGATCATTTCATCTTTATCAGTGATTGCTCCATATGCTGCATTTCTATAGTCTACATGATATAGCAATTCCGAAAAATACTCTGAAGGAGATCTATCTTTTATCGCTATATTGATCTCACTCTGCATCATAACGTAATTAGCAATTTGATTGTATTTCCCTTTGGGTATCCCATTCGCCTTCAGATAGTTCTTTGGAAATAGATGATGGACATCTCCCCTGTGAGTAATGAGATCACTAACCGTTATATCACGTGATAGAAATCCTTTGTCATTCATCTTCACTTGGGCTGCTAAATAAACATTAAAATAGGGACTAGAAGCTACTGATGTGTTCATTTGTAGAGGAAGTCCCGCCGTCCAAAAAGCCTCTCCTAATACTGCTTGTTCAACTTCTGAAATGGTTCTTCCTATCCCACTTTCATCTATATGACGAATGTCCAAATCGATTTGAGATTCAGGAGAGCCTGAATATCGCCCCGTGAGCAATGACATGACGAACCATCGTCTTACATATGTTTCGATCTCTACGGGTGGGACATTTTGTGCTTTGAGGACTAGATACAGGATATATGCAA
>JAAYDK010000279.1 GCA_012729295.1 Spirochaetales bacterium
GCCAGCGTTCCGAAACAACATATTTCTACATCGTCTGGATGTGCTCCTACTGCCAAGATTATCATATCCGCCTCCTGAAAAACGAGGGAATTATAGCATGTGGCAGTCAGTTGTGCTACGTGGTTTCAGTATTTCCATCCCAGCGCGAACGTAATGATTCGATATCGGCAGCCAGGCGTTCCATAGCGTTGCCTAGTCTTACGGCCCCTTTTTCATCAGCTTGAGCTACCGCTTGTACACCATGCGATTTCATGCGTTCGATAATCTTCCGAATGCCTTCGAAGGCAACCTGAAGCTGCTCGAACGTTTCGTCGAGCTGTTTCTGGTAGACAGGCTCGACTATCATCGGCTTTTCGGTAAAGCGCTTGACAGAAAGCAAATCAAAGGACTGACCCGATTGTGGAGCCCAAGCCGGCACGTCTAACGAAGCATAGACGAATCCTGCAAAAAACTGTGCTACCTGCTCTTCTCCATGAACGACAAAAATCTGTTCGGGGCGCTTACCAAAATGGCTGAGCCATTTGATCAGCCCGCTTTGGTCTGCGTGTCCGCTGATTCCTTCGAGCCTTCGTATCGTTGCGCGCACCTCGATTTGTTCTCCAAAAATGGTAACCTTTTCTGCACCGTCAAGAATCGACCTCCCGAGCGTACCGTTAGCCTGATAACCGCAGAATACGATCGTACACTCGCGACGCCATAAATTATGTTTCAGGTGGTGTTTGATTCTACCGGCTTCGCACATGCCGCTGCTAGAAATGATAACCGAGCTTTCTCGTCGGTTGTTTAACGCACGTGATTCATCTGCTGTTACGGTGGTTACCAAGGTAGAAAAACCTAACGGATTGAGCCCTCGCTGTACAAGCTGCATCGCCTCTTCATCAAAGTACCCTTCGATATTTCTAGAAAATACGTTGGTAGCCTCAATCGCTAGAGGACTGTCTAGGAAGACCGGTATGTGTTTTAGCGATGGGGCGAGATTATGATCGATAATCACGCGTAACAGATAGAGTAGTTCCTGAGTACGACCGACGGCGAACGAAGGGATAATAACATTTCCACCGTTTGAGAACGTATCTTCAATAATCGTGGCCAGTTCCCGGGCTCGGTCCTCGGTTGCTTCTTTTTGACTCTCATAGCGTTTCTGAACGTGGAGACGGTCGCCATAGGTCGATTCTACCACAACAAAATCGGCGTCGCTAAGATATTCGGGGTCGTTGATCAGCGGTTGATCGAGATTGCCGATATCACCGCTAAACACAATATGCCGTGTCTTATCCTGCTCTGTCAGCCACACTTCGATACTCGATGATCCTAACAGGTGCCCTGCATCTGCAAATTGTACCGTTATATGCTCATCAATCGCAACCGTTGTTCCATACCGATACCCTTCGAACAATTCCATCGCGGCTTTTGCGTCTTGAACCGAATAGACCGGCTCGATTTCGGGTTTTCCCGCTCTTCGTCTTTTACGATTGACCCATTCGACTTCCATCTCCTGGATATGACCCGAATCCGCTAACATGATTGTACATAAGTCGGCAGTTGCTTCGGTACAGATAATACGACCGGCGAAACCTTCTTTCACGAGTAGCGGGATGCGCCCCGAGTGATCGATGTGCGCATGTGTTAACAGTACATAATCAATCGATCCCGCTTTGAACGGAAGTTCGATGCCGAATTTTTTTTCATCACTTCCCTGAGGAAGTCCACAATCAACTAATAGCCGCTTCCCTGCGCATTCAACAAGCGTACAGCTACCGGTAACCGAGCGTGCTGCTCCAAAAAATGTAATGTTCATCATAGCAAACCATACATCGTAAAC
>JAAYDK010000280.1 GCA_012729295.1 Spirochaetales bacterium
CGTGATGCAGTCCCGATTCGTCGTCGTTGATAAACACGCTGGCTGTGATATGCATGGCATTTACCAATACAAGACCTTCGCGAATACCGCTTTCGATAACGCATTGTTCAATCGCAGCAGTGATATTGATATATTCTCTTCGTTGACTTGTAGTGAAAAACAACTCTTTTCGGAAGGATTTCATCCGTTACCCCTTGTTTTCGACAAACTGAACCATCGTCCCGTCGGGATCGAGCACATAGAAGAATCCGATAGTGGGGTTTGGCCAGAACGGGCCGCTGAAAATAGAAACATGCCGTTGGGCGAGTTCGTTCATCTTTTTCTCAAGCGACTCGACGGTAAATCCCAGAGATATCGAGTCGCCGATATGGTGCTCGGTTTCCTGACTGTTGTACAATAGTTCGACAAGCGTCTGCCCTTCTCCCATAAACGCGATTTCTACGTATGGTCCCGAAGTATAACGACGATCCACCGGTAGTCCGACGATATCGCGGTAGAACCGTACTGACTCGTCCAAATTCGATACATGAATGGTTGCCCAGCAAAATCCCATAATTGACTCCTTTGATACCGATTTTGGTATCATGCTACCAATCTAAAAGACGCCTTTCGCCTTTTAGCGTTTTTAGTCGAGTAATATCCTGCGTGATTTCCAATGTCCCGTCATAAGAGCCGTGTTCATCATACAGTGCGATGTAGCTGATGAGGATATATAAGCCCTTCATCTGCAGTCTGAATTCTGCACTGGTGCGTTCTTTTGTCCTAAATGCAGCTAGAATTCTGTTTACGATATCGACACTCTTTGGAGGATGACAGTTTTGAACAGATCTACCGACTACAGCCGCCGATCTAGGGAAGATTCGATGTTGTGGGGTATTGAAGTAGACTACCTTGTCATTACGATCGATTAACGTGATATCGACTGGAAGATGGTTGAATATCTGAATCAGTTGGGCTGCTGTAGGAGAGCCGGTTGCCAAATCAATACGTCCGTTTTCAAATCGGACCGAAGCGGTGGCAACCTGGCTTTCGTCAAACTGGTCTTTCGAGAGTTCTTGCATCATGGTTTCATCCATTAATCGTGCCATCGCCGGCAGCAATACCCGCTCTTCTCGTAATACCATCGACCGCATATCAAAAAACAATCTGCCGATGAGTGTGTTGAATTGTAAAAGATCGACGGGAATTTCTGTCATGAGGTTCTCTAGCTGTTTGATGGTATGTCTTACATCGTCGTGAATCGACCACATCACAGCAAGGCAGCCGTGTCGGTCGATATGACGCTCGATAATCGGGAACAGGAGATTTTCTTTTTCCACATAGTGGCTCGTCAACGGCTTTAGATTCCGTATTCCTTGTTGTATTTCTTTCCAGTGATTATGTGCGTCAGGCGTTTTATTGACTGCAGTCACATTGGTCTTCATTCGATCCAACATGGCGATGATACGGGCATTTTCATCCATCATGCGGCGAATATAGCTGATGTGGGTAAGCGCTATTGGTACTTCTGTTGGCAAGACGTGTCCAACAACATTAAGCAGTCGCGTTACTACCGTCTTGGTTGTTTCCATATCATCGAAATGATTTACCAGTGCATCGACTAGGAACATAACCTCGACCGGATTTGATTGTTCGATCAAGGGTTTTGCAGTCTCAAAACGTTCCTTATTGTGTTTTGGATCGGTAAGGCCGACGCAGTAATCAAATAAGATCTGAAAGCGATCCACGTCAGACATCCCCGTGCTTTGGTACAATACAGATAAATACAAACGGCTGCTCGGTTGCATTGCGTACCTGATGGTCGGCCTCCGAAGGAACATAGGAAACCGATCCGAGCTGTAAATCATATTCCTTGCCTTCAAGAAACAAGATGCCGTTTCCTTCCAGCACGTACATGATATGGGGCCAGTTGTGGCGATGGCGAGGAGCATAACCGTGGGGACCGAGCACAAAACGGCGCATCACATAGTCTTCCCACCCTTGTGCCGGACCGACAAGGACTTGTTTCTCTACCGCTTTTACGGCAGGGCTGGCAATATGCTTTTTTTCGATTTCGTCGATATGTGAAACAAACATGGAATCCTCCCTTTTTCGATTGCGTAAAACGCAGTACATGAATCATACGAAAACATCATGCCGGCGTCAAATGAGGATTGACGGAAATCCTATTCAATAGCATGATTTTTCGTAGGAGAACGCAACATGAGAAAAACACTGACCGTTATGGTGCTGATTGCAATCGTAATGATTTCTTCACTCTATGCTGAGATGGCACCTGAAGTATATGAGGAGATGAAGCGCAACGCCCCGGAACAACTTATAGTAAAAGTACGATCGGTGAGAACAAGCGGTGGGTTTTTCTCAAGGGTTCAGTCGGTCGAGGCAAAGGTTGAAATTATCGAGGTGTTTGCATCCGAAACACGATTGTCTGCCGGTGACAGAATTACGATTCGCTATGAGGTAGTTAAACGCAATCCTGCAGGATGGGCGGGTCCTCGAAGCCCTTCCCTGTTAAAAAGAAATGAAGAGACCTTTGCGTTTCTCGCATGGGACTCAGAGCAGAACTGTTATGTGCTCGCTGCACGCGGAGCAAGCTTTGAGATGCCGGCACCCCAGCGATAGAAATGTTATGCTTCGAATACCGAACCGACCGACTGTTTGATAAATGTTCCGGCATGTTGCTGCAGTACTTCTAGTGTAAGATCTCCCGAACAATGAGAAAGTCCGAGCATCGAGATGTTTTTCTCTATAAGGCAACCGATTACCTGCTGTATATGTTCAAGTGGAGCCTTGTTCAGATGAATACCGCCTATCAGTGCTCCGATAGGTTTTTCAAAGCGTTCGTGTACGGCCTCTACCATATTCAGGATCCCTGGATGAGAACAGCCTACTAACAAGGTTAGCGACGCCCCAGAATCAATGACCAGCATGATTTCATCAGAAAAATCATCGACTTGCATAGAATCGTTGCGCTGAACGAGAAAATGAGGGTTGGGTTGTTCGAGCGTAGAACGCCTTTCGAACATACCGACAGCGTATATGTCTGGGAAAATTTCAAGTACCGGATACTGAACGGTTCTATGGACCAAGTGCATATCTTTTAGCCCGTCCTCTGAAAAATCGGGACCGCGATAATTTTGCGAACCATCCGACTTAGCATACTTTTTGTCAAAAAACCCTGCTCCGGTCCATAAGGGGATGCCGTGTAAATCTATCTGTTCGCTCAGCGGTTTAAGACCATCGGTGTGATCGTAATGCCCGTGGCTTATAACAATTGCATCAATGTTGGACAGATCTTTTTCAAGCAGCCCGGCGTTTTTGATAAAGGACCCGGTTTGACCGGTATCGAAAAGAACTTTAGCTTTCGGTGTTTCGATAAGGCATGAGAATCCGTGTTCGGCGACTAATCGAGAATCTTTACCGGAATAATTGTCCATTAAAATGGTGATTTTCATAGTATGATTGTAACGCTAATAACCACAGAATCCAAGTTTTATAGATAATAATCAAAAAGGAATAAATTCCAATAAACACCAAACGAACGCGTTTTCAAATCGTAGGCAAGAGAAAATGCAGCAGAGCGCTCTCGTGTGCGGTAGTACGGACCGCCCAATGATAGAGGAATGATGCGCATCATTACCCCGTAGGAAGTAATCGATGAGCTGGAGAATTCCCATTCGGCAAAAGTTCCGATTCCTATATATGCGTTGTAATACAGGACAGCTTTTTCGTCGTTTCGATACAAGTCTGATGCAACTGGAATCTGAAGGTACAACGTACCGTGAATATTCGAGAACGCAGCGGGAGTAAGTTGAAAAGCAGCGTTTGCTTCTACCTCGATACGCGGATGCAATGCCCATGATACTCCAAACAGCGCATGACTACCTGCATCGGGTCTGCCGAATGTTCCGACCGTTGCTGCAAATCTTGAAGCTGCAAGACTGCCGCAGGCAAGAGAGAGGATACATAACAGGAAAATCAGCCGTTTGCGCATCGAGTGCCTCTCAAAATAAGAATTGGGAAATCTCAAGCACCTGGATTCCCCATCCGATTCGTTTGTCCTCTATATCGAAAAGTATACGTATGCCCAATACGCTTATCGTCTTTTCACCGAAGGAGAATGAAAAAGGTTTTGCGTAGATGTGTAATGATTGTCTCCCCTTTTTCTCCAATTCGATCATATAGGAAGCACCGATTGCCGGAGTCCAGGTACTGTTACGCCTGAATACGTTGCTCAGTATATGCTTGTGTACCGAAGATAACCTAAATTCCAAAGCTCCTTCGAAGATATTGCTCCGTTGTGTTGCCGAAAGCGCGCTACTGAAACCTGCAGAAAGCGTCGGATTGAACATCTTCCAATGAAACGGAGTGGTAAACAGACCCAGATGTATGTATTCTGCATCCGATAGCGAAGCTTTATCGCTAAATCCTTCGAATCGGAGGCGGTATCCACCGGTCCAGGGCGCCCTTGAAGCGCTGGATAATGAGGCTAGCATAATGCTCGAAAGCATCAGTACGATTAGCATCCGTTTGATTGGAGTATGCATACGGCTAACCCCACACCTGCATCAGCAGATAATTCAGATACCCGCCGAAAGTCCGGTATTTGAGCGCTTCCTCACGATCGACCATACGTGCATATTTCATGAGATGCTCGATATGGTCCATGGCCATTTCGCCTAATCGTTTGTCATCGTATACAACCGAAATTTCACGAGAAAGCGTCTGGGAGCGAAGATTATAATTGGTGCTGCCGAAAACGGTCAGGTGTTTGTCTGCGACCATAAGCTTAAGATGTAAAAATGCTTCACCGGGATCGCGGTAGATATAGACGTGAGCTCCGACATCCAGCAAATCGAGGATTCCGTATAGAGCCGCTTTCTCATAATGCTCCTTGCCTGCATTCTCGGAAAGAATGATATGGACGTCGACTCCGCGGGATACTGCATTTGCAATGCGGTCGATCAATGCATGTGTTAAAAATGCGAATCCTTGTACCATCCAGAGTTCCTTCTGAGCTCCGAGTGTAAAGGCATCGAACAGCACAGTCGTTTGGGATCTGGCCGGCCAATGATGATCGATGAGCCATACTGACGTATCCAGATTATCTGCGTGCACATCAACAGTGAAATCAGAAACATCTAACTGCCTTGGATCATATCGATTCCACGTTTCGACAAACGAATCGACCATCGCCCTGATTACACCGGGTGATGAAAATTCAGCCATGCTGTCTATGTTTCCGGTTTCCGGCGGAAGCGCAAGCGATGCATAATTAATATTGATTCCGCCAACGGCTATGCGCTTCCCGTCAACGATCCAGAATTTTCGATGGTCTCGATCCAGCAACAGCGGTAAGAAAGCGGTATGGCTCATGCTGAACGGATTATATTCTACAACCGGAATTCCCAATTCGCGAAGATAATTGAGGACTGCGGGAACGATATCCTGAGTTTTGGGGTCTACTTGAAAATAGGAAGAGGAATCAAACATGCAGTAGACCCGAACCCCTTGGGCAACCTTATCGGCAAGTGCTTCCCATACAGGCACGCTGGCGTAGTGCAGGTTTCCTAAAAAGATATCAATAAGCAGATAGTCTTGTGCTTCCTTGATCATCTGTAAAGCCCGCTTATTCCACTCTACTCCCGTGTGGTACAACACCGGCAAAGAAGCCTGATATGCTGGGATTCCGTTTTGCTCCATATATGAAGTCGGGCTCCCCATACCGAGGCGGGTATTTTCAAGTGTAGATGGCGTAGTACACGAACAAAATACTAGTAAAAATATCAACAGCAGACATACTACTGTCGGCTGTCCAGATGGTATCCGACATACTTTCATTTGCGGCAGTATAGCACAAATGCCCGTAAACGGCACGATAAAAGCGCCGACTCGTTGTTGAGCCGGCGCTTTACTTTTCATGAGTCGGTTATAGGGTAAATCGAACAATCAGCGACGGATCCAACACTCTAAATGTAAACGACTCGGTCGCAAACAGACGTACTTCGCGACTGTCGTGACTTTCGTATCCGACGGCATAGTCCTGGCCGACAGTCAGTTCGAGATTTTCGTCATCGAAGGGAACCAGCAGTGCTCCCTCGAGTACCATGCTGTGTATTACTTTAGCACCGAGGAATCGCTCCACTCGTTCGATGAGGGAAATACCATGTATTTCCTTATTCATGAGAACCCAGGCTTTAGTCCCGACTACAAGACTAAACGGTCCTGAAGCATGGTTTGCCTTCAATACCACGACGGCTTTAGACAGTGCTTCCATGACCGATTGGGCATCTTTGCCGAAGCCGATTGGTGCGTTGGAACTAGATTGAGCCAGACCGACGATATCGCCTTTTGCATACCCGTCGTATACTGCACGGTCTTCAAATTCCGTTAATTTGGTCAAAGCATCTTCGAGTGCGGAGAAATCGATATCTTTCGCGCCTCTGTTTACGTTGTCGAGTTCCCAACGATTGAGGGAAAACTGAACGCGGGCTTCGACCAGCGGCTTTGCGGTAAACTGCCCTACTTTCACATCGCCGGTCTCGTCAACAAGCGCAAGTCGTCCCGATGGGACTACCGTATATTTCCAGCCCAATGGTCCGCTTACGCGTACCGCCTTGCGTCCTGTCAGGTTAGTTTTAATTACTTGGGCGGCACGTTCTTCGATTTCTTCCCAAGCCTTTGCCGATAGGGGTGCTAATTCTTTCTTCAGGATATCCATATCGAAATCTCCTTAATCTTTCATCGAGCCGATGTGCAGCTTCGATTGCGAATCAATACCAGGTTGACCGGCATCTTCTAATTCAAGCAGCGAACCTTTGGCAAACAGGTAGGTTTTTAAATCTTCGTCCCACTTATCCATGTTTCTTCTCAGCCATTCCATCAGCATGGAGGCGTGTTCGATTTCTTCGTCTCTATTGTGGGCCATGATGCCCTTCAATTCTTCATCTACACTAGTTGCAACTCTTTGGTTATACCAGTCGACGGCTTCAAGTTCTTCACGCAAGCTGGTAATAGCTTTTGAGATATCGCGGGTTTTTCCATCAAGCGCGTCATACGGTTCCGTATATGCCATACATCCCTCCTTGGAAAATTTTTATGTATTCTTATAATACTAATAAATCATTACATCGCCAAATGTTGTTATTCAGAAAACATAGCTGCAATTTCCTTTAGTCGCTCGATAATCGGTAGTTTTTGAGTGCAGAGTGCCTCGCACTGCCCGCATTCGATACATTTTGCTGCTAACTTTCCATCTACACCCCAGTGCATGCCCAAACGACTTTTCACCTGTCCTGCATCTCCTTTCGAAAGGATATAGTAGTTATAGGATTCCAGTAGCTGTGGTATGGGGATTCCTTCAGGGCAGGAATCGCAATACGCACAGGTGGTACACAATGCGTTGAGTTCTTCGCTCAGGTTGGCAATCAGGTTTTTCAGGTCGGTATTGCTGATTTCCTTAAGGTTCTCTACAGCCTTCACATCTTCTTCCAATTCTTCTATTGACGAATACCCGGGGATTGCCGCTGTCACGGCTTTTTGAGAGATGATGAATTTTAAGGCCGAAACGGTAAGCGAGTCATTCCCATGCTGCAAAAACGAGAAGTAATCGGGATTGGCGGGGATGATACCTCCGCCGAGAGGGTTCATCGTGACCACGCCGAGCCCTGCTGCGTGAGCAGCATCGACTCCTTCCTGTCTGTATGCAAAATTTACGGCATTATACCCAAGGGTCACGCCTTCATATACCCCGTCGGAAGCTACTTTGGCGATGTCGGAACCTCTCATATGGGTAGTAAAACAGATATGGTCGATGAGTCCTTCGTCGCGTGCCTTACACGCTCCTTCGTATATCCCTCCCTTTTTCAGGTACTCCTTATACTGGTCCAGGTTCAGTATGCTCCACATGTTGTAGAAATTGATCTTATCGACATTCAGCCGTTTGAGAGACTGGTCGATCATCTTTCGTGCTTCATCGGCGTTTTTTGCATTTCGTAAAGAACATTTGGTTGATACATAGAATGGTTTTTCATGCTTCATCTGGCGAAATGCCTCACCGCAGATAATCTCGCTCTTATCATCGCAATAACCCGGGGCGGTATCGAAGTAGTTTATTCCCAGCTCGCGTGCCCGCAAAATGATGGCGGCACAACTTTCATAGTTGCCGTTCTGGTACTCCTCTTTTTTAAACCTCATGCATCCCATACCAAGTGCTGAAATCATTTTACCTGTGTTGCCATACGGTTTATAAATCATGTTTCCTCCATCTTTGACAGTATGCCCGAACATGTAATCATTTGCAATCTTCCATTTTGATACTTCTTTTGACTTTTGGCCCAACCGATTTTATACTTATAGAGGGATAGTTCTTTCAAGTCCGTTGCCCATCGGTGTGCATAGTACAACGGGACAACATGTAATGCCAGACAGCGGCCTTCGCTCAGGATAACGCACGCCGGTTGCGTACATAGGAGTCCGTCATGATCGAAAAAGTAATCATTGCAACAGACCTATCCGAATCTTCAAACATGGTAGTTAAACAACTCGCAGGGCTTAAGTCTCTTGGAGTTAAAGAAGTGTTGTTACTACAGTGTCCTTCTTTGCAGGAAGTGACGTCTTCTGCAATTCCGACCGCAGTAGCCTACCAGACTGAAGCAATCGAACGACAAAAGCAGTTAATCGAAACGCAAGGATTTCACGTAACGGTGAGAATTTCTCCCGGGAGCCCGAAGCGTGAAATCAATCGTATCGCCGAGATGGAAGGATATCCGCTGATCGTGGTCGGATCCCGGGGAGAATCGCTGATTGCAGGAGCTTTCCTAGGCGGTGTTGCTCATGAAGTTATCCTTAATGCGAAAGTCCCGGTGCTCATTATCCATCTCGAAGTAACTCAAGAGGGAAATCTCGGAACAGTCGGTCCGCTGAATTCGGATATCCTTAATCACGTATTGTTCGCTACCGATTTCTCGCCGGCGTCCGATCAGGCGTTTCGGTTTGTCGAGCAATTATCACCAAAAAAGATTACCGTTCTGCATGTCCAGGACCAACGCAAGCTCGAACCGCATCTCAGCGACAAGATCGAACAATTCAACGCAACGGACCGCGGACGTATGGCGATGTTAAAAGTTTCGCTCGTTGAACACGATATCAATGATGTAGACATCTTATTGCGTTACGGCATCCCCTATATGGAAATTCTCAAGACGATGAGCGATATCAAACCGAGTCTGCTCGTCATGGGATCGCAGGGTCGTGGATTCATGCACGAATTGTTTGTAGGAAGCGTGAGCCAGTACGTTGCGCGTCGTTCATGGATTCCTACCGTATTAGTCCCTGCACATGAAAAAGGCAGCAACTGACAGACGCTTCTATTTGTCGTTTCTGATTCTTACACGCTTGGTTTCCATACTGCACGATTGAGTATTTTTGCATTATA
Source organism: Spirochaetales bacterium (assembly GCA_012729295.1). GTDB lineage: Bacteria > Spirochaetota > Spirochaetia > Sphaerochaetales > Sphaerochaetaceae > JAAYDK01. Next base: position 9,437 of record JAAYDK010000280.1, read on the forward strand.
TTCGAATCGTAGGAGATGAGGATGGCTCGAATAGAAACGCAAACCTTAGTACATAATCACGAACAAATACTCGTTAAGCGAGGCGGGTTTACCATTGAGCATGCTTTAATCGAAGAAGATCATTTCACCTATGCTCTTACGAAAAACGGCCAGAGCTATACGCTGCTACTATTTCGCATAGGTAATAGCGTCGCGCCTACTATCAACGATATCGACACCGGGTTTGTCAAACGAATGCTCGATCGGCAGCGAAAAGAAAAAAGGACGCTACTACTGAGATGGACCATTTCGATAAACGACGCGAAACAGCAGCCGACTGAAATCATCGATACGATGACCTGGCATCCACTGTCATTTCAACAGCGGGTGTTTCTCGAAGCGTACCGCTGTAAAGAAAGTTTCGAATTGTTCTTGGCTGCCGCTGCTGCCTACAACTCTCACGAAAAGGATTTATGGGAGCCTCTGCTGGCACATGACTGCGAATATCAAGGCCGCTCGTCCTCTATAAGAACAAAAGATGCGGTCAAAGCCCATATCCATGCACAACGCGACACGGTGCAGACCGTCAATTTCGGATACCGGCTTATCGGAGTGCATCGGTGCCAGCCGCTGTTGTACAGCCCCGAAAAGCGGTTTGCATTGCTGCTTGCAACAAAGGAAGACGGATCGGCAGTCCACATCGTACGTCCTGTTGAACGCATGGATAATCGGACCGTCGTTTGGGAACCGAGTATTAGAACCACGCACCCGCTTATTCCGCCCGTTTCGCTCTACATTGCAAAGAGCAGGCCGCTGTATCAGCAGGACTCGGGCGAACTTGCCCTCGACGTCACCTTGGCATTTCTCGATCAAGACATGAGAAAACGGTTCCAAGAACGGCGCTTACGACTTGGAAAACAAGGGAACGTCAGCGGATTATGGAATGCCGATACCGTTCACAATGCATGGGTCGATGACAGCGGATATCTCAGATTCCCCAATGGAGAAACGCTCAGTCCATTCTGGATTCATGCGAATTGCCCGATAGTCGAACATGAAACAGGCAAGACAAAGCTGCGCCATTACTAAAAAGGCCGGCAGCGCCGGCCTTCTCATGATAGCTAATCTATTACCACAAGCGAATATTGCCGCCTGCATAGAAACACAGCATGTCGAAATTATTGACAAACGAAAGGCCGGCATACGTTCTGAAGTTCGGAGCAAGCAGATAATCGAACTCACCTCCCAGATCGATGTCAAATTTCGGTGTGGTGCTCGTGTCGAAGTTTATGCCAAGCAAGCCTTCGACCCACCAGCGGTAATCTTCGGGTAGATAGCGTACATTGCCGTTTAGCGAGATACCGAATGTGAGCGGCGTTATATTACCCGAGAAATAATTGAGTTCGATCGTTCCGTTTGCCAACAGATACAGCGCGTTTTCCATGAGGAACGCACCATAATCTCCGAATAACGTAAGTTTAATTCCACCGTCAAAACCGCTACCGGTCTGAATGACCATTTTCGGCTCGAGCCTGACTCCGGCATCCCATCCGTATTGCATGTTTTGATAACGCTCTTGCTCGAATGCATATGTCTGAGAATTCCCAATAAAAATTAAGTCAAGCACTCGATCGGGGACACCCATCGCTTCGGCGATCGCTTTCCAGTACATAACGAAATTTTCACTCGATTGTTCGCTATAACGGTTCAATCGCGTGCTACTGGTGTACATGATATCGGCAACGGCCCTGACAGTCGCTTCAGTCGGCACGAGTCCAAGATGCTTCATCATCAACTCGATAGATTTGAGTGTATTGATATTGTACATCCGTCCGATTCCGAATATCCC
>JAAYDK010000418.1 GCA_012729295.1 Spirochaetales bacterium
TGAATTATCAAGATAGCCATGTAATTTAATCTGAAAGGAAGAGGTGCAATAAACTATAGTTCCCTGTCGAATCTTCTAACTACAGACACATTTCTCTTTGGACAAGCACTGCAAGAGATTAGATTCACTTGTCATAGCTGGATTTGTCTTGCATCATCCGATGAATAGGTGTAGAATGTAATTAGATATATTAGTATCTAATTACAGGGAGGCACCTCCATGACAGCAATCGGCTACGATATCAAGGGTGGAATCAAGTATGCCAAGATCACCATCTCCAAGAGGGTTGATGGACAAGTCATGACTGAGCAGACCCATCTGGGTCGCGTCCTTGATGAAAAGAAAGGTATCTATCAAAACAGAGAGCGGGGCGTTTTCACCTACGATCCGGCAACCGATACCTACGGCAAGCCACCCGCATCTTTTGTGCCACCTCCATTGAAACGGAAAGGAAGCCGTGAGAGACTGATCCTCGATTTCGGCGACGCTTTCTTCCTGTCAGAGTATATCGGACAAAAGGGTTTGGGCCCCGCAATCGATGCGCTGAGCTACGGTAATCCTGACACGCTCTATGCGATGATCCATTATTACATCCTGTGCAATATGGCCAACTGCCACGCCCAGACCTGGTATGAGGGCAGCTTCGTCCGCGAACTGCACCCGGGGGCCAACCTTTCGAGCCAGCGCATCAGTGACTTGCTCGCCTCCATTGGTGACGAGTGGTCGCAGCGGGAATTCTTCCTCGAATACCTTGACCTTGTCGCCAAGCGTGAAGGAGGCAATAACATTCTCATTGACAGCACGGGCCTGCCCAACAGCATCCACTTTTCTCTGACGGCCATAAGCAACCACAATGGGGTCATATCTAACGAGGTGAGGCTCATCTATGTGGTCCAGCAGCACACCAACCTGCCGCTCTTCTTTCGCTACTGCCCGGGCAACGTGATTGATGTCTCCACGCTGGTGAAGACCTTACATGAATTGAAAGCCTACAATGTGAACACCAAGTTCGCCATTCTGGACGCCGGCTATCTGGACGACCAGAACATCCGTGAGTTATACGAGAACAGAATCAGCTTTCTTTCACGCATGAAGGAGAACCGCAAAATCTACAAGCAGATGGTTGAGAAGCACCTGAGTGCACTCGAGACCAAGGAGAACCTGGTTGAATACAACGGCAGGTATGTCTACATCATACGCGACGAGTGTGAGGTTGTAGCCGGGTGCAAAGCCTATGTCTATATATGCAGGGATATCACTATGCGGGGCCTGGAGTCCGCCAAACTTTTCGCGAATGCAAAAAAGAAGAACATGAGCCCCTCCGATGTCTACGATGCCTTGGAGGGCCAGGGAATCTTCGTGCTCTTCTCATCAAGGCCGATAGCCAGAGAGAAACTGCTCGACACCTACTACATCCGTGCCCAGATCGAGCAGATCTTCGATATCACCAAGAACTACACAAACCTGCTGCCGTTGCGGGTGCAGACGGAGGAAACCTTCCGGGGGCATCTGGTGTTGGTTTTTATAGCATCGGTGCTGGCCAAGATGCTGCAGATCGATCTGAAAAAGACGGGTTACACCGTTGAAAGCGCGTTGCTCAATCTGCGGAATCAGAAGTGTAAAGTCTTCGATCGGGAAGTGCTGCCGCAGGAGTCTGTGAAAAAGGTTAATGACATATACAAAACTTTCAAACTGATATGCCCGAACTCAATTCCAAGAAAAGTGGCGGATATGTTCGCAGTGTAATTAGAATATTTACCCGGGAACTATAGTTGATGATGACGCCGCCCTTTTGTTCGATCATGGCGCCGATTACTGCGCGTGCAAAGTAAATGGGACCTTTGAAATTGACATCGATGCCCCAGTCAATAACATCGATATCCATATCTTTGAATTCCTCTGTACGGCTAAAAACGCGGGAGGAAGCACCGCCGGCGCAATTGACCAAGATATCGATGCGACCAAA
>JAAYDK010000281.1 GCA_012729295.1 Spirochaetales bacterium
AAAAGCAAGGACTTTCTCACCGGTTCTCCTACGAAACGATGGCTCACTATAAGATGAAATTAACACTGAAACAAGTAAAAAAAGATTGTCATGCACAGATGTAGGATTTGGCTTTCATCATCAGATGCGAAGGAAGCCGAACGTCATCAAGTGTCCTGATAATCGATGTGGAACGGCCTTTGATGATACGTCCGACAAAGATTGGACCGAGACCGGGAACCCTTAACAGAGCTTCCTTAGAACCCTTTGAGAGCGAAACCGGATAATATTCGGGATGCCGGTCGGCCCACAGCTGTTTGGGATCTTTGTCGAACAGCAGATTTCCCGATTGGTCAAAATCTATATCGTCGAAGGTAAAACCGTAGCACCGGAATAAGTAGTCCGATTGATACAAGCGGTGCTCGCGCATGAGTATATCTTGATTTGAAGGGACCTCGGGGAATGCAAACAACTGTGAATGTTGCATTCGAGGCTCTCCTACAATACGATGGCGCCGCTCTCCCGGAATGGCAGGATCCCCCAGTCCGCCCTGATACGCAGAAAAATAGAGCCTATGAAAATTCAGACGACGATACATCCCCCAGGTATATGAAAGAATTTCTCGATCGGTTTCATCAGAAGCGCCAACAATAAATTGGCTGGTCTTGTGTATTTTTGCATACCGCGAACCTTTGGCGGTCTGTTCGCTGATGTATTTCAGCGGTTCGATAATATCTCGATCAAAATTCTTGGATTGAGTTAACCTGGCTAAGCGATTGGCTCCCGGAGTTTCAATGTTCAACGATACGGCTGAAGCGAGGGACAAGGTCTTGTCGATAGCCGCTTTAGAGCAACCGGGTATGATTTTGATATGGATATAACCGCGGTACCGATACTTTTTCCTCAGTATCTCGGCGGTTGCAGTCAGCTTATCCATCGTTCTGTCGGCAGTTCCCATCACTCCCGAACTTAAAAATAAACCAATAAGGTGCCGTTTTGCTGCCAGATCGATGAAAAACGAGGCTAATTCGTCACTACCGATTCCCGTTCTGGGACTATCTGCCGTATTGCGTAAGGGACAATACAGACAATCGTTACTGCATGAGTTGGTCATGAGCGTCTTGAGCATAATCCCGGATCCACCGTTGGCCACGGTAACCGGATACAGCCAGGCATTGTCTTTGTCCCGCTTTCGATGCTCTGCAGGATTCTTCGTGCTGCACGCACAAGAAAGATCATACTGGGCATCACGCGAAAGAATATCGAGTTTGTCTACCACATCCATACAGATATGGTAACATATGTATAGCAGTTTTTCTACTTATTCTTCAACAATTCTCGGATCGACATCCGCCGAGTAATCGATTGAATCGTACCCGAAACCGTGGATGTTTGCATAATCCTGAATAAAGCCGTCGAGATCACCGCCAGTTATCAGAGAACCTTCGTGCTGATTATCCCACAACCGGGATACCGCCTGCTGTACTTCAGCGGACATTTCCCAATCGTCTACACGAATACGTCCTTGGCTGTCCACCGGTACGTTCCCGACACCATAGAGTCTTTCGCTAAATAAGCGGTACATCTGCTGGGTACAATCTTCGTGGAGCCCTTTATCCTTCATAACTCTGTACAATAAAGCGATGTAAAGCGGAACGACCGGAATGACTGCGCTCGCACGAGTCACTATCGCTTTATTCACGGCAACGAAGGCCTGACCGCGTACGGAAGACAGGTCGCTTGTCAATTGTATCGCTGTTTGTTCAAGATGTTCCTTTGCTTTTCCGATGGTACCGTT
>JAAYDK010000282.1 GCA_012729295.1 Spirochaetales bacterium
AACTATGTATTTGATACCCATCTTGAAATAAGAAACATCAGAGTAGCAAACGCTTCAGTCACTTTATTTGCATATGAAAAAGGCTGTTGGAAGCTGGTAACGTTTGGCTTTACCGGGGAATTATAGTCGTATATCAAAAAAGTAATAAAACATTCCAATATGTCTATCTCGGAAGAAAATTATAATATACATCAGTTGGTACAAGCTAAGATTATGCTTTCTGCTCACATAAAAATTATATGCATAAACTGCTTACTAGCAAATTGACGACTGTAAGCTTTATGGTAAGGAAGTAAATAATGACTTAAGATACACCCTGCATATCTGATGTTTTTAAATATATTTTTAAGTTTCAGTCCTATACATAGGCAAATGTTGACAAATCGATTCGTTCAGCCATAATGCTCACATGACCATAACGAAGCAACCCATGCAGCCTATCGCTGCTCTAGACCATGTGTGTGCATCTTCCGTCAAGTACGTACTGATGGATATCGACGATACGATTACGACAGAAGGGAAGTTAGGAGCCGAAGCGTACCAGGCTTTATGGTCGTGCACGAAAGCAAATCTGATAGCCGTTCCCATTACCGGCCGTCCGGCAGGTTGGTGCGACCTGATTGCACGACAATGGCCGGTTGCCGGTGTCGTGGGAGAAAACGGAGCTCTGGCTTTTTGGGAAGAAGACGGACATGCCCGTCGTTTATATCACGAGCATGCGGTAAAGAACGACCATGAAATACTTGGAAAAATTCAGAGGCGTGTACTTGCTGAGGTCCCGGGCGCGAGAATTGCCCAAGATCAGTTTTGTAGAATGTTCGATTTAGCCATAGACTTTGCTGAAGAAGAGCCCAAACTCCCGCTTTCCAGTGCGCAGGCGATTGTCGAGATTTGCCGAAGTGAAGGAGCAATTGCAAAGATCAGCTCTATTCATGTCAATACTTGGTTGGGAAAGTACGATAAGCTGGGGATGGCGGTACGTTTCTTAACCGAGCAATATGGATACGATGATGATAAAGACCGTAATCAGGTAATGTTTTTCGGCGATTCCCCCAACGATGAGCCGATGTTCGAACATTTTCCCAATAGTGTCGGTGTTGCAAGTATCACGGCATACAGTCATTTGATAGCGCACAAGCCGGCATTTGTAACAAACCATGCAGGAGGCGAAGGTTTCGCCGAAGCAATAGCGCTTCTTTTACAGAGAATCAGGGGGAATTGAGCTTGACCGCTACGCAATCGGCAATTCTGTATGTGTTCTCGGGAACTAAAAACACGCTGACCGTAGCCGAAATGATATCCGCGAAATTCCAACTACACGAGATAGCATGCACGATAGTACAGATCGGGAAAGCACATCCATGCAACACCGATTGCTCGCAGTACGACTATATCGGGTTCTTGTATCCCATCCATGCGTTTAATACACCGAAGCCTATGGTAGATTTCGCCAGACAATTACCTGTCGCTGTTGATAAGCAGCGGGCATTCATCGTGAAAGTTTCCGGCGAGCCTTTTTCACCGAATGCCGCATCGTCAAAAATTCTCATGGGTATTTTGAATGAAAAGGGGTATCGGCTTTTCTTCGAACGCCATCTGCTCATGCCCTACAACATATGGTTCAGATATCCGGACGGTATTGCCAAGCATATGTACCGGTTTAATCAGACATATAGCGAATTAATCGTACATCTTATTATCAAGGGAGAGGTTGAAAAACCGAGGCTGCTTCTGTTGTCTTCACACATTATTGCATTTCTTTTTAGAATCCAATGGCCCGGAGCTCGTCTGAACGGTCGTCTTCACTCAATTGATCGCACGCGCTGCATTCGGTGCACCCGTTGCGTCGCCGAATGTCCGATGGGCAATATCAGCCAGGTTGGCGATTCGATTCGCTTCGGCTGGTCGTGTGCAATGTGCATGAGATGTGTCTGTTATTGTCCGACCGATGCAATACAAATCGGGATATTGCGATTTTGGAAAGTCAACGGTCCGTATGATTATAAACGGTTGGCCGACGATCCGCTTCTCCCGTTTCCCTATATTACCGACGAAACCTGCGGATATTTCAAGTTATTCAGACCTTATTACCGTGCTGCCGAACTTGAGCTTGCCACACATGGGATATGCTTGACACAGAATAGGCCATATGTGACGATGAACCGTTACACAGGAGGAATCGATACATGAACTTCGTACTAATCGGTGCCGGAAGCGCGCAATTCGGGCTGGGAATGCTCAGCGATATCTTTACGAGCGAAACGCTTGCGGGTTCGAAAATCACACTTGTTGACATCAATGAAAACGCCTTGCAAAAGGTATTGAAGATAGCCAAAGACTATGTTGAAGATAAGCATTTGCCGTTTTCCATCGAGGGGACCGTGGAACGTCGCAATGCCCTAGCCGGTGCCGATGTAGTAATCATTTCCGTCGAAGTCGGCCAGCGCTTCAAATTATGGGACGAAGACTGGACGCTACCCCAACAGTATGGTATTCGACAGGTCTATGGTGAAAACGGCGGCCCCGGAGGAATCTTCCATGCGTTGCGCATCGTGCCGGTCATCTTGG
>JAAYDK010000283.1 GCA_012729295.1 Spirochaetales bacterium
CCCTAATCTCGAATGTAAAGTGTGTATCAGGCATCGACTGCTCGATCAGCATGTCGAGGATTGCCGTGGTACGTTCCTTGTCCATATTAAACGTCGGATCGAGGACGAATATCTCTTTTACTTCGTGTTGAACAAGTAAATCGAGCTCTTTTTGCAACCGTGAAAGTGGAAAAGGCCGTACGCTTTTATTCCCCCGGCCTTCGAAACAGAACGCGCAACGATACGGGCATCCCCTGGTCATTTCCCATAAGATTCCCTGATAGTCGGTGCACTCGACGTCGTGTTCCAACAGCGGAGAGAACAATCGTTTTGTATCGGGGGCCTCTCCGAACAGGATATGTGAACTGCCGATATGTTCTGGCAATCGTTCGAGTGTCTGGACAACAGTTTCCTCGCCTTCGCCGACGATAATGAAATCGGCACCCAGCGAATCAAGCAGCGATTGGCCGTTTACTGCTTCCGGTCCTCCTGCGAACACAGGCACGTCTTTTTGGAATAATCGTAATTCGCTTGCAAACGTATCCATCCATTCACGATTGTACAGGTATACCGACAATCCGACGATGTCGTATGAATAACCGGCTATCTGTTTTGCGGCTGCTTTTGGATCGTCGGTATCGGCAAGGAATCTAACCAGCGAAATGTCGTACATTCCTGCGGTACGCGTATCATGACGAATTGCGCTCAAGATGCACAATGCACCGAGGGGGTACGCAAGCGGTCCCTCCTCAATCGAGCACGAAATAAGAGCAAGGCGAAGCAACTCAAGAATCCTTGGTTACGGAAGAATGTCTACACCGCCGAAAGCCACCAGGCATCGTACGGTGACGATCGGTGCATTCGCATCTGCGGGTACATGGCTTTTATTATCAACCCCACCAAAAATAGGGATGCCTTTGGTGACGACACGGACATGAGGCGTGAATCGAAGGTCGGCTCCTCCGAAAATCGACGTTACATCGATGACGATGTCGTGATCGATTACCGCGTTTCGGAAATCGACTTCAAGCCCCCCGAATAGCGAAAACAACGTCGAACCGTCCAGAGAATCGCTGCTGTTGTGAATCGTTTGTCCGCCGAAGATTGCCGTATACGTAGGATGTGAATCCGTTTCCCTGGGGCGGCTAAAACGAGGCTCTTCCCGTTCAGGTTCATTATCTTCGTTATTCAGCCGTTTTTCCCATGACTCTTCGCTTTTTTTATAGTCTTCACGATTATCGAAGCTTCTGTGAGTCTCGGTATGACGGTTGTGCTCGCTCTGTTCTTCTGCGGCTGCTTTTCGCCGGTTCCCGAACAAAAACATTAATCCGACTGCTATTACGGCCGCTCCCCAGTTGTATTCGGTTTCGATCCATACCGGTAGCCATTCCTGTTCGTTAATCAGCAACCAGACGCCGACGAGCAGCATGATGAGGTTCCCTGCTCCGACTCCGTGGTTTGCAATTGAAAGTGCGGCTATAATGATAATCGGAATCGCATACCAACCGTCGAAGAAGATATTGAATTCTACCCCGGTTTTTTTCAGGATCATATTCAGGCCTACGGCAACGATGACGACCCCGATTAGTATCTTAATAGTATTCTGTTTCATAACCAGATTGTGTTGATTATTTTGGTTGATGTCAATGCAAAAGTCATGTATAGAATATCAATACATGAAGCGAAGCATATCGATACTTCTAGTATTTTTATTATTGTCCGTATTCGTATCGTTTTCGGTTTGCGCAACCGATATGAAATCGTGGGAGGGCAGTTACCGCTGGGTCAATCCGACGAATAAGACCAACGGCGGCAAGATTGCCACCTATGAGCTGGAATTGAGAGAAGCGCCTTCCGATAGCCGCTATCCGCTTGAACTCTACTACCGATTGGATACGCGGTCATTGCGGTTGTTTCCGCTTATCGACGACATCATCGGATCCGACGAGTGGATTCCGTACGAAAGCATCAGCGACTACGGCGAAGCATATCGAATCAACGCCGAGGTGTTTAATACGACAAAATTTACGCCGAACTCTTGGAAGTTGAAGAGTCAGGCGTATGCCGACGGTACCTTCGAATCGATTATCGTCACTAAAGTCATGGGCTTGCAATTTTCGTTCACTTCGCGTATGACGTTAGTGACTTTGCCGGATGCGTCCAAGGCCCTTTTGTTTTCTATGAAAGGTACCGGGGTCGCTTCCTGGGGGATGTTCAAGAACCCTAAACCGGGTCCGTTGGAAGACGAATGGTCTTTCTTACTTATCAGGCAGCACGCTCCAAGATAGCAAGTTGCCGAAAACGACCCCCTTTCGGTCCTTATTTCTTACATTGACAAACGCAACACGCTCCCCTATAACTGGATACTTGGGTGGGGGCAGTCGTAAAGGAAAGGTGTTTCATGGCGACAGAGCATGACAGTAACGAAAAAATTCTTATCATCGTAGAATCTCCGACAAAAGCAAAAACGATAAAAAAGTTCCTTCCTGCCAACTGTACGGTCGCTGCTTCGGGCGGCCATGTACGCGATCTACCTGGCAAGGATCTCGGTATTGATGTAAAAAACGGTTATAAACCGAAGTACATCATTTCTCAGGGTAAAGATAAGGTTATCAAGGCACTCAAGGGTTCTCTCAAGGACAGTACGATGCTGTTGCTGGCAACTGATGAAGACCGTGAGGGCGAAAGTATTTCATGGCATTTACTCGAATTGTTAAATCCTAAGATTCCGTACAAGCGCATGGTCTTCCACGAGATAACGAAAAAAGCGATACTCGAAGCTCTGCACGCGGGCAGGGACCTCGACATCGCGTTGGTGAATGCCCAAGAGGCACGCCGAGTTCTAGACAGACTGTACGGATTTACTGTCTCTCCGGTACTTTGGAAAAAACTGTCGCAGCAAAAGCTCTCGGCTGGACGAGTCCAGTCTCCAGGACTCAGACTCATTGTCGAGCGTGAAAGACAGCGACTCTCCTTCGTACAATCGGAGTACTGGGATGTAGTCGCTTCATTGGCAAAAAACGGAAAAGGTTCGGAATTCTCTGCAAAACTGGAATCGGTCGAAGGAAAAAAAGTAGCTTCCGGTAAGGATTTTGATCCTAATACGGGAAAACTCGTTGCCCGCAAGAATAGTATTCTGATAAATGAAGAGGAAGCGCGAAAGCTGGCGGAACGTTTAAAGACCGTCGAATGGAATATTGCCGATGTGCAGGAAAAAGAAAAGATTCAGCGTCCCGCGCCTCCGTTTATCACCTCGACATTACAACAGGAAGCAAATAGAAAGCTCCGGCTCGGGGCAAAAGATACGATGAAAATTGCTCAGAAGCTTTACGAGAGCGGCTTGATTACCTACATGCGTACCGACTCTCCAAGTTTAAGTCAGGAGGGAATCAGGGCTGCCCGTAGTGCAGCCACGCAGCTGTTCGGTCCTGACTTTCTTTCTCCCGCTTCCCGTCAATATTCGGCCCGTTCCGCTTCTGCCCAGGAAGCGCACGAGGCCATCAGACCGGCAGGCGATGTTTTTATGCACCCCGACGATACCGGCTTGAAGGGAAAAGAATTTTCTCTTTACGATATGATTTGGAAGAGGACTCTTGCCAGTCAGATGGCCGATGCGGTTAAAGCGGTAACGACGGTAAAAATTGCAGCCGATGATGCACTCTTTGTTGCAACGGGCAATAGGATTCTGTTTCCAGGATTTATCAAGGTGTATGTCGAAGGACGAGACGATATCGATGATACCGCAGAGGACGACGAACATCTGCTACCGTCACTCAAGGCGGGTGAGAACGTAATTTGTCGTTCGCTCGAAAGCGTTCGTCACGAAACGAAACCTCCTGCACGCTATACCGAGGCGACATTGGTTCAGGAACTCGAAAAGCTGGGAATCGGGCGTCCGTCGACCTATGCAGCTATCATCGACAAGCTGCTCGATAAGGCGTATGTACTGAAGGAGAACAACGCGCTGGTTCCGACTTTTACCGCTTTTGCCGTAGTTCAGTTACTCGAACGCTACTTCGGCAATCTCGTCGATTATTCATTTACGTCGAATATGGAAAGCTCTCTGGACGAAATTGCAGTGGACAAACTTGACAGGCTCCAATTCCTTACATCCTTCTACGAGGGCGAACAAGGCCTCGAACATCATACGAAAGCAATGATGAGCTCGATAAAGTCCGGCGAAGCAAAGAAAATAGAGCTACCGCATATCACACGCCACTCGGTATTCCTTGGGAAATACGGTCCGTTCGTATCGACACCGAGTTCCGGCGATACAGAAGAAAAAGGCGTGATTGTCTCGATACCGAAGGATAAGGTCCCGAGTGCTGTTACCGATGAAGAGCTCGAGATTCTACTCGAGCAGAAAAACAATGGGAGTCCAGACGACCGTGTCATCGGAATCGATGAAAAAACCAAACAGCCGATTTTATTATTCAACGGACGTTTCGGTCAATTTTATCAATTAGGAGTGAAGAGCCCTGAAAATCCAAATCCGAAACGAGCCAGCGTTCCCAAAGGAGTTGACGCGCTTACCTATCCGATTGAAAAAATCATGCAGCTGCTCGCTATACCACGGTTGCTGGGCAAGCATCCGAAAACAAACAAGGACGTCATTGCAGGAATCAGCAAGTACGGACCATTCGTTGCTCATGAAAAAGTTTTTAGATCGTTAAAAACCTACGACGAACTATTTACCATATCGCTTGACGAAGCGCTTCAGCTGCTTGATGCCCCTGTTTCTGATCAGAAGAAAAAAGGTTCGGCAGAAAAAAAGGCAATTGCAGATTTTGGAGAGCATGACGGTAAACCGCTGTCGATCCAATTCGGACGCTACGGGTATTACGGAAAGCACGGCAAGGATAATTTCAGACTGCCGGCGGAATACCGTAAAGATAAAGACGCCGTTTTGAAACTTACCCGCGAGGACCTGATTCGCATGCTATCCGAATCATCGTAGATTGAATCTTCCATACGGGTAATTTTGCGTTATACTGTTAACACACACGAAGGAGGAGGCTATGCAGACTCAAATCATGTTGTTTTTTCAATCGATTTCCAGTCCGCTTCTGGATACCGTAGGAGAGTTTGCGACATGGTTTGGAGAGCAGACCGTGTTTATTTTCATCACGGCCTACTTGCTCTGGTGTATGAACAAGCAGAAAGGATTTACCATCTTCTCTACGCTTTTTATCAGCCTGTTTACGATGAACGCCCTCAAAGCAATCATCAGACAGCCAAGGCCGTTCATGGTAATCGAACAGCTCGAGGGGAAACGACTTGAAACCGCCACGGGCTATTCGTTTCCAAGCGGTCATTCTACAGGAGCCGCATCGTTCTATAGTTCGTTAGCCTATCTTCAGCGAAGACGCTGGCTATCGATTATCTGTGCAGTTCTGATTCTCCTCGTCGGCGTATCGAGAATCTATCTAAGGGTCCACTGGCCATTGGACGTGTTTGCAGGAATTACGCTGGGAATCGTTGTTACGTTGCTGTTAGCCGAACTATTCGGCAAGCTGTACCAAAACAAAGGTCTGTTGATCGGGTTTTCTTACATTGTTGGAATCGTTAGTACGGTTGCTGGTCTGATTCTGGCATTCCTTATATCAGCACATGCGGTCGACGAAGTCGCATTCGGCGATATGATGAAACTGTTGGCCTTGGGATCCGGTGGATATATTGGATTTGCCATTGAAGAATCCCGCATTCACTATGCGACCGACGGTACCTTCGGTATCAAATTGTTACGGTTTGCCATAGGAATCATCGTCATCGTGCTCATTCAAGCTGCAAAAGCCGTGTTACCCGAACACTTGGTCTTCAGCTTTTTACGCTATGCGCTCACCGGAGCCTGGGCAACGGTTCTCTATCCATACCTTGGAAGACACGTAAAGCTTGGAAAACACGGATATCTGTTTACGGCAGAGGCGACTTGAGAGAAATTACCGCCGGTGTATTGACAAAAATCTTCTTACATAGTAGATTCTCATCGCTAACGAGGGCGTAGCGAAGCTGGTTATCGCGACGGCCTGTCACGCCGTAGATCGCGGGTTCGAGTCCCGTCGCTCTCGCTACTTAAACCGCTCTGCTGCTAAGGCTGGGGCGGTTTTTTTTATCGATTACGGGTACGTAGGAGCATAGATGAAAGTATTAGTTGGAATGAGTGGCGGTATCGATTCTTCAGTAGCGGCTCTGTTGCTCAAACAAGCCGGTCACGAAGTAATCGGAGTCACGATGTCGATATGGAAAAAAGGCAATCCGTTCAAGGGGGAGCTTAAGCGCAACGCGTGTTTTGGTCCGAACGAGGAAGAGGATATTGCAGAAGCCAAGCGGATCAGTTCGCTTCTTTCGATCGAACATCATGTTCTTGATTGTGCACAGCAGTATGAACAGATTGTTTTGGAAGATTTTCGCTTTGAATACGTTTCTGGGAGAACCCCCAATCCGTGCGTCTGGTGCAACAGTCTGATTAAGTTCGGAGCACTTCCGAAGATTGCCCGAGCTTCAAACATAGCTTTCGATGCGTTTGCTACCGGTCATTATGCCCGCACCGCATACGATGGAAAGCGCTGGCAGCTGCTACAGGCTGTCGATCGACGCAAGGACCAGACCTACTTTTTGTACCGGCTGACACAACAGCAACTCGCCGATGTCATATTCCCGCTCGGCAGTCTTACCAAGGATCAGGCGAGAAGTATCTCTGTCGAGCATGGTTTTTTTCTCCCCGAGAAGGAAGAAAGCCAGGATTTTTATAGCGGCGATTATGGAGACCTGGTCCAGGCGCAGCCCAAAAGAGGCCCGATCGTCGATACCTCGAACACAGTATTAGGTTATCACGAAGGTATCTGGAATTTTACGATAGGACAAAGACGCGGATTAAAGATTGCGGCGAGCCGGCCGCTGTATGTACTGGCACTTGATGCGAAAACCAATACGGTAACAGTCGGTTTCGAGGAAGAAACCTTCGGTACCGAACTGATTGCGTCGCGGCTAAACTGGGTTTCCATCGATTCGCTGAACGAGCCGTATGAGGCACAAGCGAAGATTCGTTCCACCTCGTTAGCGAAAAGCGTCATCATTTCGCCGCTTGATGATGATAAGGTACTGGTAAAGTTTGCCGAACCGGTGAAATCGGTGACTCCCGGGCAGTCGGTCGTATGGTACGACGGAGATGTAGTATTGGGCGGCGGAGTCATTGATTAACGAATATTCAGTTTATAGATTGCCCGGTCTATTGAACTGTGCTTTAATTTTTCTGATGCCCTATGTGTGTTTCCGAAACAAGAGGAGGATGTTGTGCGTCTCATAATTCAAAATAATTACCAAGAACTCTCGCGCTGGACAGCGCGTCATATCGCCAAGGCCATCAATTCGTTTAATCCGAGCGCCGACCGGCCATTCGTGCTGGGCCTTCCGACCGGTTCGTCACCGCTTGGAACGTACCGCGAGCTAATCGTTTTGTATAAAGAGAAAAAGGTCTCGTTCCAGCATGTGGTGACGTTCAACATGGACGAATATGTCGGTTTGCCGAAAGAACACCCAGAGTCCTATTATTCGTTTATGTGGAATAATTTTTTCTCCCATGTCGACATCGATAGAAAAAATGTCAATATTCTGAATGGAAATGCTGTCGATTTGGACGAAGAGTGCCGGTCTTATGAACAGCGTATCGCCGATGCAGGCGGCATTCGGTTATTTCTCGGAGGAATCGGCGTCGACGGCCATATCGCGTTCAACGAACCGTTTTCTTCGCTCACTTCGCGAACAAGAGTAAAGCCGCTTACCTATGATACGAAAGTGGCAAATTCAAGGTTCTTCAACCACGACACGAGTCAGGTGCCCTCGACAGCGCTTACCGTCGGGGTCGCTACCGTTATGTCGGCGCAAGAAGTCGTGATTGTCGTGAACGGACATGCGAAGGCGCGCGCACTTCAGGCTGCCGTAGAAGGACCTGTTACCCATGCCTGGACGATCAGCGCGCTACAAATGCATCCGAAATCGATAATCGTGTGTGATGAGGAAGCAACCGTAGAACTTAAGGTCGGCACCTACCGCTATTTCAAAGACGTCGAGAAAGCGAACCTCTAGCGTCACGTGCGACGCAATCCCATGGCAACTGCTGTTTCGATAGCAGTTGCCGGGTCGTCGGTCATGATTGAGTCGACTCCTAAATTCCAAAGACGGCGCATCTCTTGTGCGTCGTTTATCGTCCATACCTGCACGACGCCGTTACGCTTGTGCACAGCCGATACGAAGGACTCTGTGATGACTTCGATACCCCATTGGCGAACCGGAACTTGGAATACCGTGGTCCTCTCTTTGTGAAGCACCTTGGGCAACAGGTGTAGATGATGACCGGCAATGGCTTTGAGTACTTCAATGGTCGTGATGCTCGTCAGAATATCGGGTCTCAAAACCCGCATTCGCTTCAAATGCTTTAGATGAAACGAAGCACACAGTACTCTTGAAGCAGCTTCATGCTCGTCTACTGTTCTGATAAATGCTTCGACTATCGCATCGTCGGCACTCTTTAGATCGATATTGAAGCGTTGGTTAGGACAAGCTTCCAGAGCCTCTCCCAGCAAGCAGATTTTAACCTGTTTGCCCCTGAACGGCCATGTCGTACCATGATCCGGCGTGAAAGTATAGCCGGCGTCGAAACGTTTCAGCTCTGCTACGGTATAATCCTCTATTCTTCCGGTTCCGTCGGTATTTCGTTCAAGCGTCGGATCATGCCAGATAACAATCTGGCCGTCTTTGGAGATGTGAACGTCGGTTTCGATTACGTCAACGCCCATCGCAACTGCGCTGACGAATGCTTCGATCGTATTTTCAGGATAATGCCTGCTGTCTCCCCGATGCGCAACAATCAGCGGCATGGGAGTTAAAAATGGTTCTGCCATGCTGCAACTTTAGTATCCGAACTTATCTGAGTCAAGCAGGAGTGGTATGAATCATTGACCCGATGATTTGTGGATTTTTAATCGGGCCATTTTTATAAACATTTTTTGCAGTCTTTGAGCTTCCTTTTCGCTTAATGTTGCTCGTGCGAGAATATCTCTGAAAAATCTTTCAACTTCGGTACGTTCGTTCTGTTTGTAGAACCCGATCTGATCGAAAGATTCGCCGATGATTAACGCCAGCTGTCTGAGGCGCTGTTCGTCTATCGGCTGCCAGTTTGTCAGCGGTGTCAGCTCGGTATAGAGGGTGTACGTTATAATCTGAACCGCTTGTGCGAGGTTAAGGCTGGGAAAGGCATCGGAGGTTGGTATCTTGACGGTAATATGGCACATGGACAACTCGTCGTCGGTCAGTCCGTCGGCTTCCCGGCCGAACACGATCGAAACCGGACCGTCACCGGTTTGCGAAATCCGCTGGACCAGGTGTTGGGGCGTAATGGCGAAATACTTCCTGTTTTTCCCGCGCCTTCTGGAAGTTCCGACAATCAATACGCTGTCTGCAACGGCACTTGATAGGTTTGAATAGCGCTGGTGCTTTTCATAGATATCAAAAGCATGTAATGCAAGAGTTTTTACCCGATTCGAATCATATTCGTGATTTCCGACGATGACTAGCTGTTCGATGCCCATCGTTTTCATTGCTCTGCAGACAGAACCTACATTCGCTCCATCCTGCGGTTCGACTAACACGATTCTGATTCTTGCTAAATTTTCCTGTTGTCCCATGGCAAAGTTAATATCAGATATTGAATGATTTTCCAAGCTATCATATAGTATTCGCATGTCGGATTCGATACAGAACCCCCGTGATGTAGGCAAGACAGCGCTGATTGTGATTGCAGTAATCCTTTGTTTTGCCGTCTTAAAAATTGCCTCCTCGGTTACATTACCTTTGGTAATCTCTCTCTTTTGTTTTCTACTTTTTAATCCATTGCTTACAAAGATGGAACGAGTAAAAATCCCAAGATGGTTGGGAATCGTTATCGTCATGTTGTTACTGCTCGTAGTGTTCTTATTTGCCGGTTGGTTCTTTTTCTTCTCCGTGGATTTACTCATCAAGCGATTACCGATGTATATCAGACGTTTCACGGTTATCGACGCGTGGTTGGCCGACTTGCTAAATCTCGAAACTGGAACGAGCTTTATGTCTTACATGAACTTTGACTGGCAGGGATTGATACTTAGTTCCCTTACCTCGGTTTCGGGAAAGGCTCTGAGTATCGTCTCGACCGCTTCGTTGATCTATATCTTTGTATTGTTTCTCCTGCTCGAACGTCAGTCGCTGATACCGAAGCTGAAAGTAGCTATTCCAAGCCGAAAGGGAATGCGGCTCGCCGTCCTGTTCGAACGCGTTAACCGTCAGATATCAAAATATTTGCTGTTGAAGGCATTGATAAGCCTTGGAACCGGTGTATTGTTTTATCTGGCTTCGCTAGCCACCGGATTGGATTTTGCGATTCTTTGGGGAGTTCTTGCGTTCGTGCTGAACTTTATTCCGAGTATCGGCTCGATTGTTATCACGATATTGACCATCATCATGGCCTTGCTTCAATTCTTCCCCAACTGGCCGAACATTCTGTATGTCGCCATACTGATGACGTCGATTCAGATGGTCTTGGGGAATATCCTCGATCCGAGAATCCAAGGTGTTCAGCTAAACTTAAGTCCGTTCATCATCCTCGTATCTCTTTCTCTTTGGGGGTACATCTGGGGGATTGCCGGCATGTTCCTCGCAGTACCGATGACTTCGATTATTCAGATTGCATGCGCAAATATCAAAGGACTTAAGCCGATTGCCGTCATGGTAGGAAGCGGCAAGCTCTACCGTATGCAACTGAAAGAAGAGCGAAGACTCCAACGCGAACGAATGGAAACCCGAAGGAAGAATCG